>JBMFPM010000257.1:0-3845 GCA_049969135.1 Anaerolineae bacterium | reverse complement strand
TTTCTTTCTCTCTGCTGTGCTACCCACTCTGCCCAGCTCTCTATGCCCTGGCCTGTTTCACAGGAGACTTCGAAAACCTTTACATCGGGGTTCATGCCCTGTACCAATTTGCGAAAAGCGGCGACGTCAAAGCGCACATAAGGGAGCAAGTCTATCTTATTGATGATCACGGCATCTACCGCCACAAAGATGCCCGGGTACTTGTAAGGTTTATCATCTCCTTCAGGCACGCTGGTAATCATCACGTTGAGGTCTTCGCCCAATTTGAACTCCACGGGGCAAATGAGGTTGCCTACGTTTTCGATCAACAACAAGTCGAGATCAGGAAGTGGCAGTTGCCCCAATGCGCGACGCACCATCTGGGCTTCCAGGTGGCATTGACCACCGGTATTGATCTGCACCACTGGTACTGCCTTCGTTGCCACATAGTCGGCATCTACGGTGGAAGCCACGTCTCCTTCGATGACGGCAATGCGCAGACGATGGCGCAATGCGTCAATGGTGCGCAGGATCAAACTTGTCTTGCCACCACCAGGCGCAGCCATTATGTTGATGGCGCAGATGCCATGTGCGTCCAGCACTTGCTTATTCTGTATGGCGATCTCGTCATTAGCGCTGAGAATACCTTCTACTACAGAAACTTTCATCAACCACTCCTTTAGGTAAGCTTTGGATTCTTGCTTGATCTCATGTGAACGACGGGGTCAAGGACACCATGGGAGATTCGTGGTTACTCGACCTCTATGCTCTCGATCAAGAATTCACGGCCTGCGAGAATATCGCCACCGATTGCCGAGCATTTAGGGCACAGCCAATTGGAGTCTTTGAGCTCGAATTCTTCACCACAAGCCCGGCAGCGCAAGCGCGCAGGAACGCGTCGAATGTTCAGCGTTGCACCGGCAGCGATGGTGTCTGGACTGAGCATATCGAAATAGAATTGAATGGAATCGTCGACAAATCCGGTTAGCTCACCAACAACCAGATTAATAGCAATGATACGTTTTGCTCCGGCACGCTGGGCATGCTCGAGCACAATATTCAATACGTTTTGAGTGACAGAAAGCTCATGCATTTTGGACAAATCCAGTCCTAATTATAACTCATATTTCTGCTTTTGCCAAGAAGAGGACTTGCGCTAGGCGGTGGCGCGTATCCGTAGCGCCTGGCGAGCAAATTCCAGGTCTTCTGGGGTATTGATGTTGAAAAAGGACAAGTGCTGAGGGTCGAAAATGTCGATTTCCTCTTGTTCTACATAACGAACGCGTAGCTGGGAGAAGAAGCTGATCACCCGCCTTTCACTACGTTCCAGTGCTTTGGCAATAGCAGGTAGGCAGGATTTGCTGTATACGGCATGTAATGGTTCCACTTTGTCACCGATGCGTGGAATCACTATGTCGAAATCTACGGAAAGCAAAATCATGTAGCGCAGCAACTCCAAATTGAGCAGAGGCATATCGCAAGCCACAGATACTCCTCGATAGTAGCGCATTGCCTGCAAACCAGTGTAGATACCACTGAGGGGTCCTGAATCAAGATAGAAATCTGGAATAATACGTGCTGGCAAAGTCGAGAATGCTGGCTTTTCGCTTGCGACTACGGTGAGATCATCGCTGAATGTAGCCATGGTCTTGATGATTCGCTCCAGTAACCACTCACCATTGATTTGGAGCAAGGACTTTTCCACGCCTAGATACTGGCTCTTACCGCCAGCCCAAACTACCGCACTGACTTGCAACATGATTGTTTCTTTTTACCCCACTTCTTCGCTAGCTATACTACTACCAATGAAGAAAAAAGCAAACCCGTGGTATTGGGCACCACACGTTTGCTAGCTGCTTTCAGAAGCAGGTCGCTCTTAAGGTTTTTCGCTCATTTTCTCCCGTATAGCCACCAATAGATGGTGCCTACGAAGAATCCGCCTCCAATGATGTTGCCGATAGTCACTGGCAAGAGATTGGCGGTGAAGAAATTGACCCAGTTTGCCTTGGTTGCTCCATAGAAGATGCCCAGTGGGATGAAGTACATGTTAGCAATACTGTGCTCGAAGCCAATAGCCACAAAGGCCATGATCGGGAACCAGATACCCAGAATCTTGCCAGCAATGTCCTCGGCCGAGACCGCCAGCCACACTGCTAAGCAGACCAGCCAGTTACAGCCGACACCGCGCCAGAATGCCTGAGCAAAAGTCAGTGTTACCTTACCATCGGCAATGCTTTTCACCCCGCCCAGAAACGGATCCTTAGCGAATATGCCGCTTGCATAACAGAGATACGCAAGAAAGACCGAGCCGATCAGGTTGCCGATGTAGACGAGGACCCAGTTCTTCACCAAACCCGACCACTTAGATACCCCTTTGTAACAGCCTGGCGGCACAAGGGCAGTATTGCCGGTGAAGAGTTCAGAACCGGCAATAATTACCAGCATCAGTCCAACCGGGAAGGTGCCGCCAAAGACCAATTTAGATAGCCCAATTAACTCTGGAGATGTAATGCCTTTGCCCGTGGCAATCGCTACTGTGCCGCCGAAAGCGATGTAGGCACCAGCCAAGAAGCCAAGCACTAGCAGCCTGAGTGGTTCCGTCTCAGTCTTGGTCTTGGAGATTGTACATACAGCCTCGATAATTTCAGCAGGCTTTTTGAAACTCATTTGGTTTCCTCCTCTCACTCGAGTTAGTTTAAACTATACTAATGTGATTAGACAAGGTCAGGAGCCGTCCGTGTTATCATGGTAAGCAACCCGTAAGCCAGATTGATCTCAAAAAGCAAGCAGTGCCATAATATGCTCGATTGCTGGCTGTACGAGTGCGCTGGTCTTTTTGGACAGGCCTCGATGGAAGTCAAATTCCCACCCCCGAAGGGAGACCAGGTGCGCTTTGGGCTCTTTATGATGAAGGGTTTTGAGCAACATCAGCAGGATAGCGGGCGTCATGTGATGTGTGAAAGCCGATGGCGTGTATTCGGGCTTTATAGGTGTGCAATGCAGGTCAGGCATATCCTGGATAACATGGGCATCAATGAAAATAACCTGTTCGTAGTCTGCCAATGTATCTATAAGCTCTGGCATTAGTTGCGTCAGGAAAATGGAATCAACTGTTGCACCAAGTTCTTCCAGACCTGTATCGTATTCGGTCAGTGGAATCTGCCCTAGGCGTTGTCTCAGCGCATTGACCACATAGTAAGCCACGCCATCGTCACCGCGATCCAAGTTGCCATAACCAATAACCAAGGTACGAGACATAGATTCCCAGCGCTGATACGTTCACGAGCGGGAGGGCAATGCCTTCCCGCTCGTGAACCAATTGCTCTTCTGCCTTAGCGAACTATACGATCCAAGATCGTGCCGTCCGCTGCGACCAGGGTGACTTCCATCGGCATCTGCCCAAAGGCATGCGTAGAACAAGAAAGGCAGGGGTCGTAGCATCGGATCGCCACTTCAACCCGGTTCAGCATTCCTTCCGTTAGTTTCTTCCCATCCACGAATTGCTTTGCCACCATGCCCGCGGCTTTGTTCATTGCCCAGTTGTTGTTGCCGGTCGCTACGATGAGGTTCACCCTCGTCAGCAAGCCATTCTCATCTGTGTCATAGTCATGGAACAGGGTTCCTCGCGGCGCTTCGATGACACCCACGCCATGTTTAGCCAGTTCCACGGATGGATAGGCGCGGATATCCGTGGACATGATGTCCGGGTCATCAAGGAGTTCTCCAATGCGCTCCAGGGCGTAGAGAACCTCGATGAGACGGGCATAATGGTAATAGAGGGAACCTTCAACCGGCTTGCCATTATTGATCTGCTTAAAAAGTTTGAACTCTTCATTGGCCATAGGCGTGCCGATTTTGTCCACGAC
>JBMFPM010000256.1:0-3848 GCA_049969135.1 Anaerolineae bacterium | reverse complement strand
CCGTTCCTTCTCCGGCCATGGCGCGGGCACAAGCATACCATCGCGCTCAATGCGGATAAAACTCTGCACATCAGCAACGAGGAGCGCATCCTTCCGCCGTAATGCCTCCATCACATCCAGACCCACTTCACCGCGCATGGACGCGCCGATGAGGAAAGCTCGTGCTTGCAAGGGTTCGACTTCCGCAGGGGTAAAAGGCCCTGCTGTACTGGTAACATAGATCATGCGCTGGTCCACATTGCTGGTTGGGTATTCCAAACGCAAACAGGTTGAAAAAGGCGTGTAGCGCACAAAGACATCCACGCCCAGTCGCTGCAGTTCCTCCACCACATGGGCATCTTCTCTGGCTAACCGGGTAACAACAGCCGTCCGTAGCCCCATCCGAGCAGCAACGTTTGCGCCATAATTGCAGGCGCCGCCGTTCACGACCCTTGTGCCTTCTGCGGAGACAATCGTATCTTTGGTATAATGGCCAACGAAAGCTACATCGTATTGTTTCATTGGCTACTCCAGGATCACTCGGCATCGCGTCTCGGGAAAGCAAACCTTCACTCTCTCTCCAGCGTTGAAACGCACCTTGCCATCCGTCTGCACTCGGACTGAGACGCCTTCTCCGACGCTTACACGATAGTCAATCGTATCACCGAGATAGGTCAGTTTGTTGATCACTCCTTCGAAAGTATTCCTTGCCCCCTCAAAACCAGCAGGAAGTAGCTGCACATCGTTGGGACGGATGAAAACCAAAAGCTCTTGCCCCACTTCGGTCCGTTCCGCCGCAGGCACCACCAACTTCACATCATTCACTACAACCACTGCCATCCCTTGCTCGATGGAAAGAACCTTGCCGCGGATAAAATTGGACAAGCCAATGAAATCAGCCACAAACCGGGAGCGTGGTGACTCATAGATCTCAGTAGGCGTGCCCACCTGCTCGATGCGCCCTGCGTTCATCACAGCCACGCGGTCAGAAAGCGCTAGGGCTTCCGCCTGGTCATGGGTTACGTAGACGGCGGTAATGCCTAGACGGCCAATCAAATCCCTGATTTCAAAACGCATCTCTTCGCGCAGCTTGGCATCCAAATTGGACAAAGGCTCATCGAGGAGCAGCACCTTTGGATGGTATACCAATGCCCGCGCTAACCCCACGCGTTGTTGCTGTCCACCTGACAGTTGACGCGGGTAATGCTGAGCATACGATTCCATGCGGATCAACCGCAGTGCATCCATAACCATCTCACGCCGCTGCTCCTGCGGAAGGCGCCGGATCATGAGCGGAAATTCCACATTTTCATAGACAGTCATGTGCGGGAAAAGGGCAAAGTTCTGGAAAACCATGCCTAGCTCGCGCTTGTGGGTGGGCACATCCGTTACATCCACCCCATCAATAAAGACTCGCCCTTCATCGGGCGTCACTTGCCCGGTGATGCAGCGCAAAGCAGTAGTCTTCCCACAGCCAGAGGGACCAAGCAAAGTCATCAATTCCCCACGCCGAACGGAAAGATTGACGTTGGCATTAGCCACAATAGGCCCATAACGCTTGGTGACGTTTCGCAACTCGATCATATAGTCATTCATCTCACACCCCTTTGAATCCTCCCACCAGCTTCTCAGGCTGCACTTGCCGTTGCACCATGAACAGCACAAACAGGGATGGGATGATCAAAATCATGGACAGGGCGCTGGTCACTTCCCAGTAGCCTTCACCTACCGCTAAATAAGTACGCACTGGCAGAGTAATCGTATGCGGTCCATAGGTCATCAGAGTCAGGGTAAACTCGTTGTAAGAAGTCGTAAAAGTGAAAATAATGGATGATAAGATACCTGGCAAAACCAGCGGCAAGGTTACATGCAAAAAAGTTCGTAGTTGATCTGCTCCGCACACAGCCGAAGCCTCTAAAACCCGTTCATCTAACCCCTCGAAGGTAGAAGACAATACCAAAATAGCGTACGGTGTGCAAATAGCCACGTGCGCCAAAGCAACACCGAAATGGGTATCCACCAGGTGCAGGCGGTAGAAGATTTGCGCTATCCCTAGCGCATAGGCGATCGGTGGAATCATACGCGGCAATAGGATGATAGAAGTGAGCACTTCCTTCGCAGGCACCTTGCGGCGTCCCAGCGCCCACCCTGTGGGTAAGGCAAGCAAGGTGGAAATCGTCACTGCGATGGCAGCGATAATCAAGGTATTGCTCAGCACTTGAGGGATATTGGCGATGGTCAATGCCCATTTATACCAATCCCACGTGAACTCTGGGGGCAACCACCTCTTGCCAAACCAATTTCTGCCCACGGATTTCAACAAAATAATCAGGAAAGGCGAGGTAATCCAGAGGAAGAAACTCCATAGGAAGGTATAGATAAGGAGCTTTTTTTGATGGATTAGGGCGTGCCAACAGCGTTTTGCCAAAGTGGTCATGCCATTGGTCTCCTCAGGATACGCATGTAAAAGATCAAGAAAATCACCTGCAATGCTGCCATGATCATTGCCATGGCACTAGCAGCAGACCACCGCGCTGGGATAAAGATCGCAATCTGCTTGTAAATCGCAACCGCCAAGGGACGGTAATTGCCTCCCGTGATCAATGGGATGCTGAAAGCGCCAAAAGCAGCCATGAAAGTTAGCACTGAGCCGGAGAGAATGCCTGGCATGATGAGCGGAATCACGATATGGCGCAGCACCTGCCAAGGAGTAGCTCCTGCCACCCTCGCCGCCTCCTCAAAGGCCGGATCCAGTCCCTCTAGCGTAGATAAGGTAGTAATCGCTGTATATGAGAAATAGTGCCAAACGTAAAAGATCACCAATCCAGCCAGGGTGTAATTAACGGTGAGCGGAGTTTTGAGCCGAAATACGTGTAAGAGAAGCAAATTGAACCAACCGCGGCTGCCCCAGAACAGCAGCAGCCCCAGCGCTCCAATCAGTCCAGGCACGGTGATGGGAATTAGAATCGTGAGACGAAACAAGCGGTGCCCTGCCGGCTTGCGTCGTAGCACCAGCGCTAACGGCACGGACAAAAAGATGGACAAGATTGTAGAAGCAATAGCCAAGAAAAAGGTGAGCAGAATCACGCGCCGGAAATCAGGGTCGCTCAGGAACATGGCATAGTTCCCCAGAGTCCAGCCAGAAGTTTGACCCTCCGGACGCAAGCTGCGCGCCAAGGTAACCAACATCGGGTAGAAAAACAGGCCAAAAAACCCGGCCAGTCCCGGTGACAGCAGCAAAAAAGTAATCAAATGTTGACGTTTGCTGGCAAAATGAGACATCGGTGTAGCTTTTCTCTCAAAATAGGATATGTGCAGCCTGAGCTATATCTCAAGCCCAGGCTGCACAGCAGGCGATGATCTACTTGCCAAGCAGGACTTTCGGGCCTTCCGTCTTGATCCAGTCGGTAACCTCTTTGTTGGAAAGGCGGACGCGATACTTTTCCACTTCTTCCCACTTGGGGATCTTGCGCCACACGACATCGGGAATTTTGTCCCAGATTTCCGTGCCGGTGTACTGCCACATGGTGGTAATCAGGCGGATCTGCTGGTCATCCGAAAGCAGATAGTTGATGACCTTCATCGCAACGGGCTTGTAAGGCTCAGGGATGTTGCCCGGAATACACAGGTAGCCATCGGAGCCAGCAGGCATGCCATCGCTGAGTGCGGCAGCCGCAATCGTCGGTGGCATGGTTCCCTGGCTGATAGACCACAGCGAATAGTCCATGGCGTAGACCGCGATCCAGGTATCACCGGCATTAAAATCCTCGAACATGTTGGTTGGTTCGTTGGCGATCTTGCAATAGGTGAGGAAATCCTTCAGCTTGTTGACGGCGTCCTGGAATTCTGGCTTTTGCTGTAGCTCAGCC
>JBMFPM010000255.1:0-3853 GCA_049969135.1 Anaerolineae bacterium | reverse complement strand
AGCACAAAGGTAGTGCGGATCAAGGGCACAGGAATGACCGTGCTAGTGATCACTTCTGGGGTGTCGGCAGCAGCGGCAATCACCGCATCCTCAAGGGGGACGAACTTGAGCCCCAGGCCATAGGGGCCTTCGATGTACAGCAGGCGCCGGCCAGTGAGCTGGCTTTTTGCTACCTCGATCATCACCGTATCGAGTTTCTCCCACAGTGCAGCGCTAATGGGAGCGTCTTCTCGACCTAGATACTTGTTTGCCATATGATCTCCTCCTTGTGTGTCGTGGTTATGGTTTCAGCGAGCCGATGGTAGGCGCTTCGCCTGCGGCTGCCGACATGCTTGAGGCGCCCTGAACGCCTAGTTTGGCTGCTACCGCATCCACTTCAGCCTTGCCCTGAGCCAAGAGCTCTGCTTCATCTGCTAGCAGTATCGTGAGCAGGCGCTGCAGTTCGCCGACGTGCACGCGCTCTTCATTGGCGATATCCAGCAGCACTTCTTTGACCAGTTCATTGTCAGTTGCTTGGGCATGGGCTTGATAGAGGTGGATGGCCTCTAGTTCACCGGCAATGTCAATGCGGATGGCTCTGGTGAGTTCCTCGAAATTCATCTTTCGATCGGGTACGTTGCTGACGAATGGGTTTGGAAAGTCTGGCATTTTGCTCCTCCTTTGGAAGTACTTTGAACGAACTGTGCAAATTATAGCGCTAAACCTGTTTGTGTGCAAAAGAGCAGGGAGGATAGGAGCGAGTGAGCAAGGGAGCCAGCGTGCGGATGGGCATGGGGAAAGCGGGATATCAGCGAGAGTTATTGGCTGGTGTAGAAAGCGTAAAAGGAAACGCTGCCATCAGGGTAGTAGCGTGGCAGTGCTACACCATGGGGGAAGAAGGCGCGAAGTGTGGCGAGTGCCTGCTGATCGTTGGGATGCACGATGAACAATGCAGGCCCCTGGATAGTGGATAAGGGTGGTTGTTGGGGATCAAGCACCGTCACCCACGGTTCCCAGTTGCGATCTTTCAGACGCAGGCTGACCCGCAATGCGCTGCCGTCGAACCAGAATTCCCACACCTTAATGTACACAGACTGCAGGTCGCCATAGTGCTCAATTTCACGCGCGATCTCTCGAGCATTCGAGTAGTTAGCCCTATCCGGTGCCGTCTTGACGAATTCCTGGAAGTAGAAGCGGTGCGCATCGCGCGCCTCAAAGGCGAGCAGACAGACCGTAACAGCGATCAATACCAGCGGCCACAAGCTCACCCAACGTGGTTGCCATATCCAGGCGTAGCGTCTGGTTGGTGATTCTATCGTCAGGGAGATGGTGCCTTGTGCACTGGGTGAGGTGTTCTCTTGGGCATGAGGCTTTCTTAGCTCGTGGCATTGTCGCGCTTCATGCACTGCCCGCGCAATCAACGGCAAGGGCAAAGCAGCGAGGAGGACGGCTGGCGTCAGCATGCCGGACATGCGTAGGCTACTGGGGGTATCCCTGGGCAACATGCCCAAGGCAGCAGGCAAGATCAAGATAAACCAGGCTGCAAGCAGGATGCTGTTGTAGCCATGGCGCCAGCGCCAGAGGGCATATCCCAGTCCTAGCACCATGAACATACCGCTGACAAAGCCCATATGCCGTGCTCCAGGCACATTCCAACGCGAAGTGCCATCGCCAAAATAATTCAAGCCCAAGAGGGAGCGCCAATAGTAGGTCAGTAACCCAGGTTCAGGTTCGGTGGATTCCCGTTTCAGCCTAAGCGTTACCAGTTCACGCACAAAGTACTCCCTTGGCCTTTCGATCGCAAAGCGCGCTACGGGGGCGAGGATAACCACCGCGATGGCAAGCATCACTAGAAGTCGAGGCCACAGCGACGGCGGTACCTTTTCCCGTCCGCTGAGAAAGTACAGCATGAGAGCGACTATCACAAAGAAGGGAGAAGCTTTGAACGGTGTATAGGTATAGAAACCCAATCCCAAGACTACGCCAGCCCAGGCAAAATCCAGGAACTGCTTACGACGCAGGGCGCGCACAAGCGTGTACAGCAAGAGAGTGGCGAACAATGGCGTGAATACTGCGGGATAAGCTGAGCGACTCAGCGCAATGTGCCAGCGGTTGATTGCTAACAAAAAGGCTGCCAGCAGCGCAACCTGCTCGTTGAAAAGCTCACGTCCCAAGCAATACAATGCGACAATCGTTGCCAAGCCAACTAATGCCGAGGTAAAGTGCAACGTATATTGGCTCAAGCCGATGAAGCGGGCGCAGAGCGCGGTGCAGTAAAAGATCAGCGATTCCCTCTCGGGAAAGTAAATGCGGTATTTGCCTTCCAGGATGTCCAATGTGTCGTAGTAATGGTAGATCAGGTCCGGGCCGAGATCGGCTGGGATTTCATGCAGCAGGTGGAAGCGAAACCAAGCGCCCGCTAGCAAAATAGCGGCGAGCAGCAGCCAATGTGTGGGCACCCAGGCTCCTTGCTTATGCCACCAATCTTTCAAGCGCTGCCCGAGGGCTTTGTCGGGTAAAATCAAGTAAAGATGGAGCATTGCCACGGACAATCCGCCGATCCAAAGGAGCAAGCCAAAGGGGCGGAATTGATTATCGCCAAAGTCCAGGCATCCTAGGAGGGCTGTTCCCAAAGCGATTGCTAAGGTGCTGTACGATGGGCGGGCAATGTCTGTAGCCTCTTCCTGAGTCCTTGCCTCCAGAGCCGTGGGACGCATGAGCAGAGCAAAGGCAACGGCAGCAATGGCGTAGCACAGCACACCGGTAGCCGTGCCTTTCTGGCGGTCCAAGCTCCGTTGCGCAACGAAGGCGATGGCTAAGCAGAGCAACGAGATGATTTCAACCCGTAGCGGGCGCAGCTTCCAGTTGCGCCATGTTGGTAACCGGATCGGGCACGAGGCATTGTCATTGGGAATACCAGTCATAGCTCTTCTTTTGCCCTCCGTTCAGCGCTCGCAGTAGATGACATCAAAAGCAGGCTCACCATTGGGATAATGGTGGTGAATGACCACGGTGCGTGGAAAGAACGCTTGCAATGTCGCCAGCGCCTCGTGATCAGCCGGATGCAGGATGAACATCGCTGTTCCCTCGATTGTAGATAGCGGTGGTTGGCCCGGAGTCAAAGCTTTCACAAAGGGGTCCCAGCTTCGATCGGTTCCGACATGCAATTGAAGCACAGTGCTGTCAAACCAGTTGGGCCAAGGCTTGATATAGGTGGACGACAGGTTACCATAGTGCTGTATCTCCAGCGCGATGGCTTTTGCCAGGGAATAATTGGACATGTCCGGCAAGCGCACAATGTAATCCTGGAAGTAGAAGCGATGCACTTCGGCCGTTTCATACGCGCACATCAAGATGGTTACCAAGACCAGGAGACAGCGTGCTATTGTATTCCACTGCCAATGCCATGTCCATGTGCATTGTTGTTGCCCTGCCCTCCACGTTAAGGAGATACTCCATGCGCTTTCCAGGGGCTCATGCCCTGGAAGAGTAGCTGTTATGCTGATTGGCTCAGGTTTTCCCTGTTGAATCCGTTTCCTGATGGCAGATAGCGGCAGGGCAGCGAGGATCACGGCGGGCCCAAGCGCCCCGGACATGCGCAGGGCACTCGGGTATTCGTCGGGTAACATGCTCATTGCAGCGGGCAGGATCAGGATGAACCAGGCAGCAAGCACGAAAACATTGACACCATGGTGCCAGCGCAATAAGAGATAGGCTAATCCCAACACCATGAGCGTGCCACTGACCAATCCCATCATGCGTGCAAAAGGGACATTGAAGCGAGGGTCGCCATCCCCCATGTAGTTAAAGCCGAGCAAGCACCGCCAGTAGTAGGCAAGGAAGCCCTGGCTGCGCTCCTTTTGTGCTGCCAGGG
>JBMFPM010000254.1:0-3853 GCA_049969135.1 Anaerolineae bacterium | reverse complement strand
GTACCTTGTCGTGCTACTGGCTGTTTCATGGGCTGTTCGCCATCGTCGCTGGCAGGTCTTGTGGGGTATGGCTTTCGCGCTCGGATTCTCAGCGATCATGCTGTGGTTGATCTCCCCGGGCTGGGTGCCCGCTTACTTGTGTTTCGTCAGCGGCCATGACTTCTTCCAATACTACACATCCACCCTCGGTGGCCTGGCTTACGCATTATGGGGCACCAATCTGCTGCGCTATGCAGGAATTCTGTTGTTGCCCCTTATACCCTTCCTGTTACGCTTAGCTGATTCACAAGGCTGGCTGACGGCAATGAATGTCGCGCTACTTGCCTCTGTACCGTTAGCACCCTATGGCTTCACATTTGACCAAATAGTGCTGCTTCCCGCCATCTTGCAAATGCTCGCCTGGCTGCAACAGGGAGAACTGCCAGGGCGGTGTTCCCAGGCGGTGAGAATTGGTCTCGTACTCATCTATTTGGTGTTCTTCTTGTTGTCTATCCCGACTCTCTATTATCATTGCTTTGCTTGGGTGCCGCTGGCATTAGCTGGGCTGTATGCGCTGGCCTGGACGCAAAGGAGGCAAATAGCCTAGTGCGATTCCCAGCGAACGAGTGGAGGGATCACTATGAAATGCCGCACGGATCAACCAACTGCAAGAGTTCGCATACCCCGGCTGCGCCTTGAGCATCTGTGGATAGCGCTACCGGCAGTTGCCGTTGCCTGGATGGGGTTGATGCACCCGCTGCGCATGCTTGATTTCTGGTGGCATCTCAAGGCGGGGGAGGTCATTGTTACCACAGGTCAGATTCCCCGCGTGGACCTCTTTTCCTTCACCCAAACAGGGAAGCCGTTCATCCTCCAGAATTGGCTGGGTGAGGTGCTGTATTACCTGATTTACAGGGCAGGGGGTTTCCCTTTACTGATCACGTTCAATACCGTCCTTCTTTTGGCCACCTTCTTCCTTATCCACCGCCTGTCCTTGGAGGCGACCAGCGAGCCGCGCATTGCTTCTCTAGGCAGCCTGGTTGCTGCCTTAGTGCTTGGCTGGTATAGCAATGTCCGCCCCCAGGTCTATTCTTTCGTCTTCTTCGCCCTCTTCTACTGGATTCTGTGGGGATACTGCGAGCGCCGCCGCGATTTCCTGTGGGCATTGCCCCTTTTATTGCTCCTCTGGGTCAATCTGCACGGTGCTTTCATCCTTGGGATTGGTTTGATAGGCATCGTCTTGGCAACAGAAGCGCTCCGTCGGGCGTGGCATGGGGAGAGCACAGAGACCCTAACACCGCGCGAGCTGGCAAAACTCGCCCTTATCCTCTGCCTCACCTCCCTGGCATGCCTCGCCAATCCAGAGGGGTATGGTGTCTTTGCCTATGTGCGCCAGTTGCAGGTGGACCCGGCATCCCAGCAGCTTGTCACGGAATGGCAGGTGCCTGATATCAAGGAACTGAGCGGCATATTGTGCTTCTTTGGTCCCTTCTTCCTGACCTTGCTGGTCTTTCTCTACAGCCGACGTCGCTTGGGTTTGACGGAACTAGGCTTGTTCCTTGCCTTTGCTATTTTCGGCCTGGCGGCAATACGGAATGGCATCTGGTTTGCGCTCATCAGCGCACCGATGCTGGCGCGACACCTATCGGATCTGGAAATCCCGCTTTTCCACGAAAAGATGCCCCTGCCTGTGCGCCTCAAGGCTTGGCTCCAACCCTCGAGGCAGCGCCAGACAGGCAGAAAAGAAGTCTATTGGCTCAATTGGGCCATCCTCACCTGCCTCATCCTGCTCACGGTGCTGCTGTCGCCTTGGGTGCGCGTGCACCTCAAGGTAGAGCGCTTGAGGCCTGAACTGGTGGAGCAGGGCACGCCCGTTGGAGCGGTGGAATATATCGCAGAGCACCATCTGACAGGTAACATCTTCCATCCGCAGCGCTATGGCGATTACCTCATCTGGCGCTTATGGCCGGAGCAGCGCTCCTTCATTGATGGCAGGGTGCATCTGTATCCCCTCTCCTTTGTGCAGGACTATATCCTGGTCTTCCACGATGAACACTGGGAAGCGCGCCTGGCAAAATACGATATCCAGTATTTGCTGCTGGCGAAGGAAAAGAATGCCGAACGGATGATCAGGGATGCGCGGAACTCGGAGAAGTGGACGCTGCTTTACGAGGATGATGTCTCGCTCCTGTTTGCAAAGAAGCCTTCATCACAATAGCCTTTGTCGCGTGAGAGGGAGGCCACCAAGCAAGCCAGCGCACCCACGGCAACAGCCGGCATCAAGGTCACCAGAGCCAAGCCAAGCGGAATCTTGATTTCGCCTTCAACGATGGGTATCCTACCAGATATCACAGTCACCAGCATGCCCCAATCCACAAAGAGCAGCCCTGCCACAATTAGCGCCCAATTGGTCTCCCTCGCCGGCCATTGATGGCGTACCAACCAATGGACAACTTGCGCCGCCGGGATGAATACCAACACCAAGTAATGACGCCAGGAAATCGGACTGATGAGGATGCTCACGCAGATCATGATGCCCAGGGAGGCTTCCAGAGAGCATCGCTTCCACAGTGCAGCACATGCTACCAGCAATACGAGACAGGGCAGCAGCACCGCAACGATAGAAGCCGCTGCCGTGCAATGGATCACGGGCGGAGCGATGAGTCCTTCTACGGCTGATCCGGCAAAAAGCCGCCAGCCAATGCTGGAAAGGGATATGTTCCCAAGGTATTCGCGATAGAATTGGGTAACCCAGGGTAGCACCGTCGTGAAGTAGCGTAGCAGCGTGTCCAGCCCAACCAATAAGCCTGCGGCAACATAGCCGACCAGGATGACCAGGACAGCCCCAGCCAGGGCATGCCAGTCTTTCCACATCACAAACAAGAGCAACACAGGCCAGGGAACCGGCTTGAGCAAGAGAGCCAGTCCCGTGAATGCTCCTCCGAGCAAGGAATGGCCTTTGCGCAATGCCAGCCAGCTCCCTGCCAGCACAACCAGCATGGGCACTTGTAATTGGCCCCAAAGTAGTTCCTGCCAAAAAGGATGCCACAGGAGGAGAAAAGCCCCAATGACAAACGTAGCGAGCACAGAGAAGCGGGCATCTAGTGCGCAGCTCACTAGGTACACCGCAGCCACCAGGCAGAGGAGTTCCACTCCCAGCCAGATCGCGGCAGCCGTTGGGTAGTCGAAGAGGGCAAGGGGCGCCAGCAGCAACCCAACTGGCGGTGGGTGGGGGGTGGGATGAGGAAAGACTTGTTGAGGAAGGCTGCCCAGATAGCGGGAAGCAAGTTCTGCGATGGGCAGATAGGGGTCCACTCTGTCCACCATTGCCTTGGCTAAAATATACTCCTGGAGGAAATCCTTGCGGGCAATCCAGGCAGGAAATAGGGATTCAATAGCTAGTTTTAACTGAGCCACACCAAGGACGATGCCCAGCCCGGTAGCGATGCGGCGCATCCAACGGGCAGCCGAGGAATGGGAGTAAAGGAGCCGAGCCAATACGTGCTGGCGCTGCACCGGATGTGGCCGCTTAGTTACCATCAAATGAGGCATATTGTACTCCTGCTACGCTGCTTACAAGTTATCCTGAAAAGGGCCCTGCAGAATCCTCTCAAAACCCAGCAAAGGCGGCTCCCACGCCGCCAAAGATCGGATAGAGAAGTTCTCTGGTCGGGGCTGGACTGTGGTCCAGCCCCGAGCAGGTTGACTGTAAGTTTGGCGAACGCGAAAGCCATTGCTTTTGTTACTGCCTGCGCAAACAGGTACTTCTGTGCTAATATAGCATACTCTGGCCCACTTTTCCAAGCATCGCATTGTCACGGGTGTAGTTCAGTTTGGGGGCAAAATAAGGATAATAGCGGGTGGCTGTTCAACC
>JBMFPM010000253.1:0-3859 GCA_049969135.1 Anaerolineae bacterium | reverse complement strand
CTGCAACCGATGAGCTGCGCATATTCCGCATGATGAAAGATCCGGCTTTCAGTATCCTAACCTCGGATCGTGGGTCTGCAACTCTTGCAGCATGGGAGTGCGCATAGCTGCCTGGACGCACCTTTCAGTATCCTAACCTCGGATCGTGGGTCTGCAACTGCACTCGTCTAGCGCACAAAAAACAGAAATTTGCCTTAAGTAGCTCCAAAACGCGCCTTTTATCCCTTGAAATGCATATCCTAAGCCTCGGATCGCAACGTCAGAACGTGGTCCGTACTTCTTTCTATACCCTCTGTGCGGTTGTTAAGGTGCGCTGCGGTCGCAAATCGCTTTTTGCACCAGAATGGCGGGCATTTGCGACCACATCAAGGGCAAAACTTATCCGTCATTGCAAAAGCGGCGGAATTCACAAGTATGGCATTTCCCCCGTTGCCGAGGCGGTGGTGGCATGGCTTCTCGAGTTACAATGTCCCTCATCGCCTGCATGCCATTTTGCACCCGTTGGCGTAACGTATCCGTGATCCATATCTCCCGCGCTCTGCGTGCTGGGATCAGGTAGAGAAAGCCCCGCCGCACGGGGATGTTCCATGTCTCCTCAAGGAGCATCCCATAGGCGGCTACCTGTAGGGCGAAATGGGTCACGACCCGCCCTGGCGTCCATTTGTAATCCACGGGGATCCCTTCCAGAATACCTTCTTTATTATCATCCGTTTTGATCGCCAAGTCAAGTTGTCCGTGTAAGCCCAAGCGGACGGAGGACAGGGATAGATCGAAGAAGCGTTCTCCCTGGCGCAGGCCATAGACTTTTAGCGAGCGCCTCTCTTCGCGAGCGTGCTCTGCCTCACCCTCTTCGCGGCCGACGCGCATCTTGAAGGTCACGGGCCGCACGCCCGGCAAGCAGTAATGGTAATAGACAATCCGTGGGCAGAAAAAGTACTGCTTGAGATCACTAACACGGAAGGAGATGGCTTCTAGGTTTTGGCCTGCTTCGGTTTTTGAATCCATACCAATCTCTTGTCCCAGTCCTTTTCGCAAATAGGAAAGATTTGGATATTGGCTTCTTTGTTGCCCACTTTTTTCTTGGCTTTTAGCAGCAGTTCCTCCTGGTGGAATGGTGCTAGGGTGCCTTGGAAGGCTGAGAACTGGATGCGTTCCAAGCCATAGTCGAGACAAACATCTGCTACTCTGGCACGAACGCGGTCATCTGGGATATCGTATACCACCACGCAGCGTATCATAGGATTACCACCTCACGATAAATGGTTTATAATTCGCTCGATCTCCGCGCAAGAAGGTGGCGATATGGCGCGCCTGGTATTGAATGATATGGCGCAATGCCAGTTTCTTGCGCTCATAGCGTTCCGGTTTGTCCAAGCGCACCAGCACATTTTCGGCGATGGTGCGGCGTGTTTTTTGTACCAGTAGGTTTTCTGCGTCTATTTCCAACTTGGTGCCGCGATTGATCATGGCGAAAATCGTGCGGTCAACGACCGGCACGCGGAATTCCTCCACCAAGTCGAGGACCAGGCTTGGTTTTCCGGGGCGGTCAGCATGGATGAATCCGGCATAGGGGTCTAGCCCAGCGAGGACGATTGCCCGTTCCACCTGGCTGTACAGGATACCGTAGCCATAGTTCAAGGCAGCGTTCACGGGGTCTGTTGCGCCTCGTCCGCTGCGCCCTTCCCAATCCCGGGGCACATTGACCACTAGGCGGACCGCTTCCCAGTATTTCTCTGCGGCATGCCCTTCGAGAGACAGGAGTTGTAGCCGTATTTCCTCGGCAGTACGGCCAGAGAGATCGCGCAATGCTGCGGCGTATGCCGTGATTTCAGCAGCCCGCTGCTCTAGTTCCCGGTGCAAGTCTGGCTTGATTCCCTTTCGGTATTTGGCTAGGTAGCGGATGAGGGTGGCTTGGTTGGAGATTTTGCCCAAGGCAAAGGCCTTTGCCAAGGTGATGCCATGCTTGGTCTGGGCGGCTTCCAATTGCGCACGGCGCGTTTGGATGGTGCCGGTCAAAGTGGCGGAGAAGATGCTAGCCGTGATGCGGCCAGAAGGATGGACAAAATGGATGGGGATGCCGGCATCGGCACAGGCGACGATGGCGTCCGAGGAGAATGCCACACCGTGGCTGGTGACGATGACTCCTTCCAGGTTGAACAGGGGCGCCTCCTGCAATAGTTCATTCCCTTTGCGCACTTGCAGCCTTTCAGAGTGTTTGCCGACGAAGGCGCCGAATTGGTCAACCACGAGGTAAGGGGTGGCGGAGGTAGGGGTTATGGGGTTAGGGGTTGGGGTCATAGTCGGCCTCGTATTCCTTCAAGTATTTGGTATTCGCTGGCTCTGCAGCGATTTTCTGTCTGAGGCTGGAGCAGGTACCAACCATTGCCCTTGACCGCGTCCTTGCCTACGTGTGTGAACTGGCCCCAGAGTAGCCAGGGCAGGAATGGCTGCAGGGGGCCGGCGTAGCGTGCAACGCCCACAAAGCCGCTGATGGGTGTATGGGCATGGCGGCGCGTGGAATAGCTGTCCAGTTCAATCCACTGTGTGTTATCCTCGACGAGTTGCACCTGCTCTGCTTTTTGGAGCAAGTCGTGAAAGTCGAGCTCTAGTGGCGAGTCGGAGTATGCACGCGCCAAGGCGGACAAGCGCTCGAACAAACGTTGCAGCAGAGGGCGGAAAAGCGGCTTGTGCAAGAGGTGGCCCCCTTCGATGAGGCGGGTGGGGGTGAGAAAGTGAAGGGTTAGGGAGTTGGGGGTTGGGGAGGTAGTGTAAACCCCTGATTCATAACCCCTAACCGTATCCATAATTTGTTCGTGGGTGATGGGGATGTCTGGAATGTTGACCATGGGGTCGTTGGCTTGCAGTACTGCCTGCTGCTGACCGGTGAGGGGGTTTTCCGCCCAGATTTCGCGCAGGAGGAAGGTGCCGCGGCGCCAGCCGTTGGCTTCTACCTTGTGGCCCATGCCCTCGCGCTGCAGAGCAGTCACGGCAACGATGAGATAGGGGAAGAGGTTGAGGGTGCGCGCGAACATGGTCAAGCCGAATTCCAGGCGGTCGCCTGGGGCGTAGTACGGCGTGGCGCCCAGCGGCGGCTCGATGGTGTAGGGGCGGGGCAGGTCGGCGCCGCGCCGCCCCTCATCGTCTACGGTGGCGAGCAGGAAACTGACCGGGCAGTTGGCGTGTAATGGACATGGCTGGCAGGAGTGGAATTGCTGTTCCAGGCAAAAGTTGCGCCGCAGCACGTTGAACAGGGCGCCGCGGATGGCCGAGCCCTGGTGTTCATTTAGTGCGATGGGCGTTTGCACTTCACCGACAAAGCGCAGACGGTGGGCGGTAAAGTGGTGCATGGATCACCTCCCATGATCCTATCAGCGGACTGGGGCAAGTCGCGCTCACATCGCTTCCTGGAGGCGATTTCCAACCACTGTCCCAGTCTACGTCAGTAAAGAGAAAGGCATTGGTGTTTGCTCCAGGTAGAAATCTGGCAAGCAGAGCGTACTGTCAGGGAACGAAAATTCTACATAACTCACGTCCCATCTGGTGATTCCGCGTAGAACAATGTAGCGCAGAGTACCTGCTAAGACTTCAAAACGCTGGAAATGCCCCCCATAGTGGGGTGGAAGCTCTAGCCAACCAGTTGTGCATATTCCTCGATTCCATTGACCTTCGGCTATCATAGAAAGAGCCACAATCTGGAACATTGTGCGCTTCTTACCGAGGAGAAAACATTGGTCTAGTGCGAAGTGCTCCAAGAGCTCTCGCTGGGGTGAGAAGGCACAAGTTACCAAGCGTCCATTCGGCTTCACCGCCTGAATGGTACCGTAGGTTGGAGTGTGGTAGGGACGATCCTTCTCCTCCA
>JBMFPM010000252.1:0-3862 GCA_049969135.1 Anaerolineae bacterium | reverse complement strand
ATAAACGCCCTTCTGCTGCAGCAGCCCCGTTCTTTATGCTCATCGCCTTTTTGACTTTTCAAACAATACCGTATATATTCTCTGCTAGGAGAGTGCATTAGAATGGGCGAATTAGGGGAGATGCTGCGCAAGGCGCGCGAAGCCAAGGGCTTGTCTCTGGAGCAGGTAGAAGAAGCGACCAAAATTATCCGCAGCTATCTGCAGGCATTGGAAGATGAGGAGTTCGACCGCCTGCCAGCACCGGTGTATGTGAAGGGCTTCCTGAAAAATTATGCCTCTTACCTTGGACTTGACCCACAAGAAGTGCTCTCGCTGTATTCTGCCTCTACAGCACCCACCCCAGCGACACCGAGCATGACTATTCTGGATGAACCTTTGGTGCCATCCTTCCAACTCCCATGGAGATCACTCGCATTGGCTCTACTGGTTGTGGCTTTGGCTGTCACAGGTTGGTGGGGTTATCGGCAGTATTCGGGCCAAGGGTTGTTTTCCTGGGGATGGCCCTTTGCACGTGCCACGCCAACCCCCACTTTTTCACCAACTCAAACCCCACCGCCGCCAACAGCCACAGCGACGCCATTGCCGACACCCACGCATACCCCTACAGCAACCTCGACCCCTGTGCCGACGCCCACCCCCGCCGGATTGGAATTAAGCATTGAGATTGTAGGACAGCGCTCATGGCTGCTGGTGCAAGCGGACGATCAAAGGGTGTTCATGGGCATCCTCGAGCCAGGGACGAAATATACTTGGACGGCACGGGAACGAATTATCCTGCGCAGCGGCTGGGCTGGCGCAGTGCAAGTTACACTGAACGGTGAGCCCTTGGGCTTACTGGGAGGCCCAGGCGAGGTGGTGGAGAGAGAATGGACGGCACCAGGCGTGCCTACCAGAACCCCAGCGCCAACGGCAACTCCCTAATACTGTGCGCACAAGCATTCTGAGCGCAGGTGGTAGGCAGAAGTTCATCGCTATCTTAGTGCATTTCGCGAGTATAGCCTTCGCGTTCGTAGTACGCACTTCAGTGCGAATTTTCAGCGCTGAAGCGCTTGCTACGAACTTTTCAAGCATCTTTTCCTATCCTGTGGATTGTGTATGAGAAAACGTTTCTATCTTCTTTCTTTGGGGTGCCCCAAAAACACGGTGGATGCAGAAGCTATGGCTGGCTTGCTGCAAGAAGATGGCTGGCGCCAAGTGGAGCAGCCTAGCCGTGCGGATTTGCTCATTGTGAACACTTGTGCATTCATTGAGCGAGCGCGAGAAGAGTCATATGCGGCACTTTGTGAGTTGGCCGAGCACAAACGAAGCGGGCAAGTCTTGCTCGCTGCCGGATGCCTGCCGCAGCGCTACGGAGAAGAGGTGCGCCGCGCTGTACCAGGTGTGGATGGCCTCCTTGGTACAAGAGAGTGGGCTAATATCAACCTGCGTGTGGCACAACTTTGGGGCATAGAATCAACTGCCTCGATACGGCCTTCTGGTGAGGTATCCGTTGTTACTCCTATGCGCCGCCAAGCACAAAACCCTAGTGCCTATCTGAAGATTGCGGATGGCTGCAGTGCCCCCTGCGCCTTCTGCGCCATTCCCCTTATTAAAGGGCCACAGAAGAGTAAAGCACGCGAGGCAATTCTGGAAGAAGCCCAACAGTTGGTCAGCCAAGGGGTTCAGGAGATCATCCTCATTGCCCAGGATACGACAGCGTATGGACGTGATTTAGGGGAGATGGACGCTCTGCCTTCCTTGATCAAGGACATCCTCAAGGTTGTCCCACAGCTCTCCTGGCTGCGTTTGATGTACACGTACCCACAGCACATCACTCCACGCCTGATCGAAACAATGGCTCGCTATCCTCAGATTTGTCACTATCTCGATGTGCCTTTGCAACATGCCCATCCTGCTACCCTGCGCCGCATGCACCGCTCTCCCGATGTAGAGGGTGTGCGACGCCTAATTGCCGATCTGCGCCAAGCTATGCCCGATATCGCTCTGCGTACTACTTTCATCGTGGGCTATCCTGGTGAAACAGAAGAGGAGTTCACCACTCTGCTGGAATTTGTCGCAGAAATGGCTTTCGATAAAGTGGGCGCATTTATCTTTTCCCCTGAGGAGGGCACGGCAGCAGCTCACCTGCCCGACCCGGTACCCCCTGAAGTAGCCGAAGAACGTTATGCTCGTCTCATGGAATTGCAACGCAGCATCTCCTTAGCACGCAATCAGACGCAGGTCGGGCGCACGCTGGATGTGTTGATTGAAGGGGCCGGGGATGGATTGAGTGTAGGGCGCTGCTATCGCGATGCCCCTGAGATTGACGGCTATGTGCTCATGCACGGCGAATGGCCGGTGGGACAGATGGTCAAAGCCAAAATCGTGCGCGCCCTGGAATACGACCTGGAAGGACAGGTGTTGTCAGACTCATGAAGAAACCAGGTTCTAGAACCTGGTTTCGCTGTGCTTCTCTATCTTCCACGCAGCTCACGCAGCTTGGCGTCTATCTCCGCCACCCTGGCTTGCTCAGCCAGCCAGAACTCAGGGTTGCGCTGAGCATTTAGTTCTTCTACGGTTTTGCCTTGTTGTTCCACCCAGGTGTAGTACTTTAGATTGTGCCAGCGGGTGCGCGCCTCTCGCGTGCCCTCCATGATCCAATCCAGCTTCTGATTGTGGAAGATACTCACTAAGCGCACCTCGGCTTCTGTTTCGTCCATCTTACCATAGGTGGCTGTCAACTGCGCCATGACGGAGTGGTAGCGGTCAATGGCATCGGTTAGGATGGTAACGATGACATCGTCTTTGCCAAAGCCATAGAATTTGGCTGTTTTGATCGCTCCCAGTACATTGCACACACCAGAGATGCCAAAAGTTTGAGCCATCAGGCGCACCTTATCCTCAGGGATGCCATACTCTTGGGTCAGCACGCGCCAACCAGCGACCTCAGTCAGCAACTGGAGTCCCTTCTTGCACTCCAGGTCATCAATGCACATCAGGGCATCCATGTTCCACACGTTGTGAATCCAGGTAACGTGCTTGTCACCAATACCCTGGATGTCATGCGCGCCATAGCCGTTGCAGAACAGCGTGGGGCATTGGATGGGCTCCAAGCCAACGATCTTGTGCTCCGGCCAGATTTGCTTCAGACGGTCGCCAGCAGCGATTGTCCCTGCCGAACCCATCGCCGAGACATAAGCAGCTACCTTGCCGTTGCCAATGCCTTGCTGTTGCAGTTCAGCAGCCAACTCTGCAATAGTGTTGCCGGTGACATAGTAGTGAAAGCGGTAATTGCCAAAAACCTCGAATTGATTGAGGATACGGATTCGTTCCGGATCGGCCGCCTTGAGCTCTTTACATTTGTCGTAAATTTCCTTGACGTTGCTTTCGCAGCCTGGTGTGGCAATAACGCGTGCCCCGTAACGACGGATAATCTCAAAGCGTTCCTTGCTCATCTCAGCCGGCAGGATCACCACGCTGTCAAAGCCCATGCGGCAGCCGACATACGCTCCGCCGATGCCATAATTGCCAGTTGAAGGCCAGACCAGGGTATGGACAGCGGGGTCTACCTCGCCGAACAACTCTTTTTCAATCAGCACGGAATAGGTTGCGCCAACCTTGTGGCTACCGGTGGGAAAATCCTTGGAATAGAGCACGACGATAGGCGCTTCGACGTTCGTCAGTTGCTTTGGCAGGACGTACGCATAGATTTTGCCCTCAGGCGAACGCCACGTGATATTGTACAGGTTAATGGGATCCAACGGGTCTTTGACGCGCATCTCCAGTGCTCGCCGGCGCACCTGTGGGTCAATCTTGTCTGGATGTAGCATTTCCTCAAAAGTCGGTCCAAGAACTAGTTTACTCGTTTTTGTCATTTCCTTCT
>JBMFPM010000251.1:0-3867 GCA_049969135.1 Anaerolineae bacterium | reverse complement strand
ACCAATTGGATGAAGTGTTGCGTCTGGGTGATCGCATCACTGTATTGCGTGATGGTACCTACGTGGGCACGATTGAGCGCACCGAGGCTAACGAGGAGAAATTGGTGCACATGATGGTTGGACGCGCCGTAGACCTCTACAAAGACTATGGACTGCGGGCTCCAGAACCAGAGGTCACCTTGCGTGTAAGGAGACTGACTAGAGAGGGAGTTTTCTCCAATGTGAGTTTTGAACTGTACAAAGGAGAAATCTTGGGCTTCGCCGGGCTGGTCGGCTCCGGACGCACAGATGTTGCCCAAGCCTTGTTCGGTCTGCAGCCCATCACGTCAGGCGAGATAGAACTGTTAGGCAAGCCTTATATCCCACGGGAACCACGTGATGCTATCTCCCGAGGCTTGGCTTACGTACCAGAAGATCGCAAGACGGTGGGCTTGTTCCTGGAAATGACCCTCACAGATAACATCATTGCGCCCCAACTCGATCGGTTCACGCGCATGGGTTTGTTGGATGACCGTGAGGCTAGACGAACCACTGAGCACTATATCGAGCAAGTAGGCATCGTCGCTCGTGGCCCGAGGCAGCGTGCACTGACGCTCAGCGGCGGCAATCAACAAAAACTACTATTGGCCATGTGGCTGGCTTCCAAGCCACGAGTGCTGATTGTGGACGAGCCAACACGTGGCATTGACGTGGGAGCAAAAGTGGAAATACACGATATGCTGCGGCGTCTAGCCGATGAAGGCATGAGCATTATGCTCATCTCTTCAGAACTGCCAGAGATTTTGACCATGAGTGATCGCGTTGCCGTCATGCGCGAGGGGAAATTGGAAGCCATCATCCCACGTCACGAGGCAACCCAGGAATACATTCTGGCCATCGCCTCAGGTATCGCTGTAGGAGAGCATAATTGATGAGTCATCCCAGAACAGCATCGAATTCCGTAACCCAAGAGGCAACTCTGCGCCGGCCCTATCTGATGCTCGTCGAACGACGTGACATCACCTTGCTCCTCACCATCGCCATCATGGTGTTTGCATTCAGCCGCATCACACCGCACTTTTGGACAGCGATGAACCTCGGAACCTTGGGCCTGGCCGTAGCTTTCAACGGCATCGTTGTAATCGGCGTTACTTTGCTTATGATCGCTGGTTACAATGACCTGGCAGTAGGGTCAACGTATGGCTTCTGTGCCATTGCAGTTGGCTTGCTCATTTCCAAGGGATTCCCGGTAGCACCGGGTATCCTCATTGGGCTGCTGCTTGGCGCCGGTATCGGCTGCATCAACGCCATTTTGGTCATCCGTTACAACCTGCCGCCATTGTTAGCGACGCTGGGCACCCAAAGTGTGATCCGCGGAGCGCTGTGGCTGATCTCTGGCGGGCATAGCATCGTCGGCCTACCTGATTCCTTCAGTCGGCTAGGTCAGAACAAGTTGCTGAATCTGCAGTGGCCTATCTATATTATGTTGATATTTGTCATCATATTCGACTTCCTCTTGCGACGGAGCACCTTCCTGCGCCAACTATACTACATCGGGGTTAACAAAGCCTCTGCCAGGACATCTGGCATCCCGGTAATTCGCGTGATCAGCGTGATCTACATCATTACCGCGGTACTGGCAGCTATCGCAGGTATTTTGGATGGGGCGCGCGTAGGAGCAGTGTATGTCATGTCCGGCACCGGATTGGAATTCCAAGTGATCACTGCAGCAGTGATTGGGGGCACTCCACTCACTGGAGGCAAAGGCACTATCCTAGGCTCCTTGCTAGGCGTGATTGTCATGGCCATGCTAACGAACGTGTTAAACCTGGTCGGGGTCAATATGTACTGGCAAAATATCATGGTGGGAGTCATTTTGGTCGCCGTAGTAGCCTTAGATCGCATTGTCACGCCCAAGGAGGTGAGATAGCCATGACCTCTAAGGGTAGAACAACCATACAAGAAATACTTTTCTTGCTGCGCAAAACCACAAAAAGGATAACATCTCTGCTCAGCACTCAGGTGGGCGTATTGGCAATACTTGACCTCATCGTAGCCATTGCCATTGGCATGACTAGCCCCATCTTCTTCACCTGGGCAAATATCGTGGCAATGGGTGTAGCTATGGCTGGTAACGTCCTCGCCTCTATGGGCTCGACAGTTGTCTTATTAACCGGTTGTTTTGACCTTTCGGTAGGCTCTAGCTACGGCTTAGCTGGCACGATTACCGCTACAGCCCTTTTGCGCGGTGTGCCATTGTGGCCTGCGCTTCTGCTTGGCTTGTGCACAGGCATGTTGATGGGCGTTATCAATGGCCTTATCGTTACCAAATTGGAAATCAACCCCTTCATCGCCACAATAGGTACTATGACCGTGGGACGAGGATTGATCAATATCCTCACCCGTGGCTACAGTATTTCGGGATTGCCGCCGGACTTTATGCGCCTAGTCCATGCCAAGATCTTGGGCCTGCCGCCATCTTTTGTCTTCATGTTAGCAGCTTTCCTGCTGACCGATTTGCTCCTGCGCTACTGGCGCCCAATGCGCCAAGTCTATTATGTAGGCGGTAACCCCCTCTATGCTCGACTAGTGGGCATTAACGTAAACCGCATACGCATGCTTGCCTTTATCTTCTCCGGTGCTATGGCAGCCCTTGGTGGTTTATTGTTCACTGCGCGCACAGGTGCTGCTTCGCAGCAGGCAGGTATTGGCTTGGAAATGATGGCTCTGGTTGCACCATTCCTCGGCGGTGTAGGATTTGGAGGCGAAGGTTCAGCACTGGGCGCTTTCTTAGGAGCGCTGTTAATCGGCTTGATCACTAATGCTATTCAACTACTGGGCATTGCCGTGCTCTGGCAAAACGTGATCATCGGCACTTTCCTGATTATCGCAGCCTTGGTTGGTATCAGCAGGGTACAACAGGCATCCAAGCTTGTCCGTAGGGAAAGGAGGAAAAAAGAAGGGGAGATCTGAGACGCTCGCATAAGAAAGAAAGGCGCTTGCCGCGACGCCTTATGCAAAAAGCTTTTTGCGGCAATAACATGAAAGAGAAGGGAAGGAGGACCTATGTCAAGAAGTAAATGGTTACTACTGTCATTGCTGACTGCTGTGCTGCTGATCACTAGCTGTGCCAAAGCTACGCCTACACCAGCGCCAAGCGGCCAAGCCACAGCACCAGAGAAAGTCGAAGAATATGTCGTGGTCGCTCTGAACTGGCAGCATCCCTACTGGATTGACATCAAGACCGGCGGCACCTACTTTGAGAAAGCTATGGGTGGGAAGGTAAAAGTCACCTTCGCTGGCCCAGAGGGTATTGACTTCCCAGGCCAGGTAGACGCCATCCTGCAGCAGATCCCCAAGAAACCGGCCGGGATGCTAGTCGCTGCCTTTGACGCGGGCGTCGTGCCTGCCATCAACCAGGCGATCGAGGCGGGTATCCCGGTAGGAACCTTCGAAGCCGATTACCCGCAGGGCAACAAGCGCTGGTTCTTCGTCGGCGTCAATCCCTACAAGGCTGGCTGGGCAATGGGTCCAGAGCTGATCAAGTACGCTGGCGAATCAGGCAAGTTGATCATCTCTACCAACATCGGTGCTTCCAATTCAGAGGAAAAGATCCGCGGCTTCAAGGACTTTCTGAAAGACTATCCCGGTTGGCAAATCGTGGCTACTGTGGATGACAAGACCTTGGTACGCGAGGGTGCCGATGCGCTCAAGCCTGTCCTGCAAGCCAATCCAGATGTAACAGCGATCATCGGCGTCAACGCCGGTTCGGGTGGCGCAGCAGCTACCGCTGTGAAAGAACTGGGCCTAGTCGGTAAGGTCAAAATCATTTGCCAGGACCGCGATGACATCACGCTCAAATTCATCCAGGAAGGCGTGATCAATTCG
>JBMFPM010000250.1:0-3872 GCA_049969135.1 Anaerolineae bacterium | reverse complement strand
ATTGCAGCACGCTTGACCATTCCTACATACCCAGGCACAGAAAGGCAACCTTCTTCATCCTCTTCTTCGCCATACGCCTTGACGATTTCTGGATTGCAGTAGACATACAACTGGCCCGGTTGAATCTCGTTCCCTTCTTCGTCTTCCTCAGCCGGCATCTCGATTATGATCACACGCAAGGGTACGCCAATCTGCGGTGCAGCCAGGCCCAGGCCATTGGCTGCCCGCATTGTATCAAGCATGTCGGTAACCAACTCTTCAAGAAACGGCCCGAAACTGGTAACTTTCTTGGCTTTCTGACGCAAAACTGGTTCTCCAGCCACAAGGATAACGCGTTTTGCCATCTTTGCTACATCCTCTATGTTATAGGATCCCACCATCATGCTACGCCGCCGTGAGCGGTTCCACCACGACGGTCTCGCCATCGCGCACTTTCTTAAGCACGGTGGGGTCGCCAATGACGCGCCCAAAAACATTGACCGGACTGGCAGGTCGGATCTCCTGCCCCTTGCTTACAGGCGTTGGTCCAAAGAAAATACAAAAAGCCTGCCCTGGTGGCCAATACCCCAAGTCCCCCAGAGAAACCGTGGCTTGTGCATTTTCTTCTTGCAGTTTGACCGGGATGGAAAAATAAATCTCATCGCCCCACCTGTTGCCAATAGCAGATAGGGGCAAAGCTTTCCAAATGGCATCAGCCGTACGGGTATCATTTAGTTCAGCAACAACCTGAACATCACCAGCACGAATTCGAATCTGTCGCATATGTCCTCCTTTGTAACTCATTATACCCCATTTGATGTATCTGGTCACATCAATGCAGATAGGCAGTGTTTGCACTGGGTTGTGCTCGGGCAAACACTAGCTACTTTGTAGAAATAATCCTTTACATTATAATGGACTCGTTCGAAAAGGGAGGAGATGATCGTGTCGAAACGAATTATAGTGATTTGCACAGCGCTGTGCCTGGCCGTTGCTGTGGCTGGATGCCAGGCTGGCACCTTGAAAACGCGCAAAGTTTTACCTGAATGGAGCCGTGGGCAACAAGTAGGCGTTGCAGCTCTCAACCAGCCCATAGGCTTGTTAGCTGAGGGCAATGACATACACCTGATTTTCGTAGCAGCCGGAGATAGGGGACTGCAATACATCCGTATATCTGCCTCAGGGGATATCGAGCGCAGTGTGAATCTAGCGATTGATACATCACACCCAAGTTACCCACAGCTTTTCTCTGCTGCAGATGGCACGCTCGGTCTGCTGTGGACCGACAATCCTGGGATCCCCCGTGCCTTGTTCCTGGCCAAGTTTAACCGCGAGGGACAATTGCTTAGCGGACCGACCCGGCTCTCTCCAGAGAACGCTCGCGTGTCCGATTACGCGCTGGCTTGCAATCCAGATGGTAATCTGGATGTCTTCTGGAACGATGAGATACCGACGGATGGCGGGATCCATCACCTGCGCTTGGCCACAGATGGCCGGCTCATTAGCGACACCCGTTTGCTCATCCCGAATGCGGAAAAGCCCACTTTGCAGGTAAACCAGGATGGGGTAATTCACCTCGCCTGGATAGAGGAGCCTACAATGCGGGTAAACCACATCTATTACGCGCTATTTGATCCCGCTACAGGAGAACTGAGTTCCAAAACCAAAGTGGGAGTATACAAGACTGCCACGGGTCTAGTCTCCTATCCGCCTGTGCTAGGATTGGACAGGGAAAACGGTTACTTGTTCTGGGCTTTGGAGCAGCGTGGTGGTGGCCTAACTCCCGGAGAGGCTAAGACATATTTCATCTCCTTTCCTCTGAAGGAACCACGGGAGATGGAGGCAACGATATTAGACATCCCAGGTACCGCGAGACCGCTCTACCAGACTGCGTCTGGGAACCTGCCGTATCAACAATTAGCCTCGGCAGAAATGGGATGGCCGACATCTTTATTGTATATGCCCCAGGTATTGAATGGCCAGCGTGAGGAGTTGGGCGTGCTGCTCGTCGGAGAAGTGGCTACACAACGCAAGTCAAGCCGGGAAGTGATATGGGCAATCTTCACGGATGGCAGGGTCAAAGGTTATCAAGTGCCCACCAAGCTTGGCAATGCCCTACGCCCTGTAGGCACGGTAGATGCAGAAGGGAACGTGCACCTGGTCTGGCTGAACGCGGGCGGTTTTGGCCGCTATGAAGTGTATTACGCAAGCACCTCAGCTAGAGTGAAGGCAAATTTGGATCGAGTTACCCTGCAGGACCGGGCTATGGATTTCCTCAACAGCGTGTGGGGACTAGCTCCTGCTTTTGGATTCTTCCCAGCCATTTTCCTCCTGTGGAGCTTTGCCTCTTTTGTCTGGATCGTTCTCTTCTACTTCATCAAGGTGGAAGGTGGGCTGGATCGGCGGCCCTCTCAAATAGCATTGGCTGTAGCGATTCTGCTCTATCTCTTCTCCAAGCTGTTCTTGATGCCAGGAGTGTTGCTCTATGCCCCATTGCTGGACAAACTGCCGCAAAACCTGCATTTCCTGCCAGTGCTTGGCACGCCCCTTTTCACCTTGCTTGCGGCTTTAGGAGCCTTGTGGCTTTACTTCCGCAGATCACAATATCACACACTTTTCACTGCCTATCTCATCTTTGTCTTGACAGATTCGTTGCTTTCACTGATGATCTACGTACCCCGTTGGCTCGAGGGGTGAAAAAGAAGGGTAGAGGATAGAAACTGTGGCGAAAATTGGGCGAAATGACCCCTGCCCTTGTGGCAGTGGCAAAAAGTACAAGAATTGTTGCTTAGCTAAGGATCGCACCAGGCGCATCCATGAAAGCACCTGGCGACGCGATGAGCAACTCGTTTTGGATAAACTAATTGACTTTGCGCGCCGACCAGATTTTTCCCAGCAGTTTTTTGTCGCGTTCAACTTGTTCTGGAACGGGAATTATGGCACAGATGGTCTAGATGTGTTGGGCCGACACGAGGTGAGCCGTTTCTTAGACTGGTATATGTATGACTATCGCCTGGAAGAAACACGGAAGCGCCTCATCGAACTATTTCTGGACGAGATGGAGACAGATCTATCGCCTAGCGAGCGGGAATGTGCCCAAATCTGGCAGAGTTCCTATCTGAGCTTATATCGCATCAATGGCCCTTTAGAAGGAGAAACTATTCCTGTCGTTGACGTATTGCAGGAGATACCAGAGCGCATCCTGGCAGATGGAGTGAGCTTACATGGATTACGCGGGGATCTTGTCGTGGGACGCTTATTGCGTTCTTCCACTATGCCGCATTTTTCCTGGGCAGCCATCTTGCTGCCTGCGGTGATGGAAGACGAGTTATCCTCCTTTATGAAAGAGGGTTACGAACACTACCGGCAAACGCATCCTCAAGCCACTTGGCCTGAGTTTCTCTCCAATCACGGTTACATGTTCAACCACTATTTGCTTAGATCTGCAGCCATGACAGGCAAGGCTCGGTATGCTTCCAAAATATACTACGATGCCTATGACACCTTGGAAAGACTCCGCGAAGCTGAACGCAAACTGCAAGAAAAGCGGGCTATAGAAGCTGAGAGGCGCCGGAGCGAAGAACAACCCCCAGAGACAGAAACCGGCGAACCCCTGCGCCGGACCAGAGGTGGCATCCTCTTACCGGCCTATGTGCATTACAAAGGCAGCAAAGAGCTCAGATAACGCACTAGGATGCCCTAGTTTGTGCAAGGCAAGCACAGGCAGCACAGGAGCTAGAACGCTTCCCTACTGTTCACTTTCTGTGCTTTCGCTTTGTCCATTTTCGCTCTTTTCGCTACTTTGCTGCAATCCACAATAGGGACAGACATCCCAGTTCAAGCTCAGTAAGCGGCCACAGTTGGGGCAGCGCTTCCTCAGCGTATTGTGGCAA
>JBMFPM010000249.1:0-3875 GCA_049969135.1 Anaerolineae bacterium | reverse complement strand
TACCAAGGTCTCCGCCGTCGAACTCCAACCTCAGCAACTCGGCGAGTTCGACAAAAGCGGCAGACGCCGTCCCGTACCCATCGAAGGCGCAGGCTACGTCATGGATGTGGATGTCATCATCCCCGCCATCGGCCAAGCACCAGACCTCTCCGCTCTCAATGGCGACGCCCCAGAGGTCAACCGCGACGCCACCTTCAAGGTCAGCAGAAACCTCGCTACCTCCCGCCCAGGCGTCTTCGCCGCAGGCGATGCCGTCCTGGGTCCCGCTACCGTCATCGAAGCAGTGGCGCAGGGCAACAAGGTGGCTATGGCTGTGGATGAATACTTGCAACAAGGCCAGCCCCAATCCAAGGAAGCCTGGCTGGCTTACCGCACTGTCGAACTGACCTACAACCGCGAGGACTATGCCGAAGCGAAACGGCCAGAAATGCCCACGCAGGCTCCAGAGGCACGCGTGAAGAACTTTGCCGAGATCGAACTGGGCTTTAGCGAAGAGGTGGCACAGGAAGAAGCCAAACGCTGCCTGCGCTGCGACCTCGAGGAGTACTAGATGAACCCAGCAGTTTGCAACCTGGCACACAAATGGATTTTTAGTCCCTGCGACAGTTTTGGTGATCAGGAGAAAAGATAGTAAAATGAGCTACCAAGTCCTGTATGCACAAAGGTCAACAGGCAACCGGGCCAATCTCCTATTACCGAAACTCAAAGCAAAGGGGCTATATCATTTTCAAGAAGGAAACCAGAAAGGAGGCTAAGCAAACAATGGCGATGGTCAATTTGACAATCAATGGCCAGAAAGTCAGTGCACCAGCAGGCAGTACGGTACTTCAGGCAGCACGGCTGGCAAACATCGACATCCCGACACTCTGCGACCATCCGGCACTGGCACCGATTGGTGCTTGTCGGATGTGTCTGGTGGAGGTCAAAGGTCAACGCACTCTGCAGCCAGCCTGCACTTTCCCCGTCGCAGAAGGGATGGAGGTGCAAACAGAGTCGCAACCGACAGTCGAGGCGAGGAAATTTGTGCTAGACCTGCTGTTCGCAGAACGAAACCACTACTGCATGTACTGCGAGATGAGTGGGGACTGCGAACTGCAGGCTCTGGGCTACCGCTATGGTATAGACCATTGGGTTTATCCCACCTATACCAAGCGCTTCCCAGTGGATGCAACCCGCAAGTATTTCCTGATGGATCACAACCGCTGTATTCTCTGCCGACGGTGCGTGCGTGCCTGTAGCGAACTCGTAGCAAACCATACCTTGGGGGTGCGGCAACGCGGTGCCCAATCCATGATCCAGGCAGACATGGATGTCCCCTTTGGTCAATCTACCTGCATTTCCTGCGGCACTTGCTTGCAGGTATGCCCTACTGGCGCTCTTGTGGATAAGCGCAGTGCTTTCATGGGCCGAGACATCCAGACTCAGCACATCAAAAGCACCTGCACCCAGTGCAGCATCGGTTGTGGCATGGAAATCGTAACTAGAGATGGCAACGTGCTGCGCATCGAGGGCGATTGGGATGCCCCAGTAAATGCCGGATTGCTTTGCCAGCGCGGACGCTTTGACCCGCTGTACGATGCTCGCACCAGGATTACCAAGCCCCTGGTACGGGAAAATGGCCAACTCAAAGAAACAGACTGGGATACCGCCCTGCAGGCCGTAACCAAGGCAATGAAAGATACCAGTGCGACCAATTGGGGAGTGGTAACCACTACGTATGCTACCAATGAGGCGCTGTACCTGCTCAATAAGCTATTCCGCCAAGAGCTTGGCGTCACGAACATGGGCCTGCTCAATGATGCAGTGCCAAAAGTGGTAGAGAAGGCAAATGGCTCTCTCGTGGACATCAATAACAGCGACATTATCCTGTTAGTTGGTGCGGACCCAGTGAATGAACAGCCAGTTGCTTCCTTCTTCATCAAGCGTGCCCTGAACAAGGGTGCACGGCTTATAGTGGTAGATGACAAGGAAAACGGCTTGGCATCGTTTGCTTCCATGAACCTCAGTATGGCAGACATTGAGAAGGCTATAGAATTTGCCCAGCGCGCAGCCAATCCGGTGGTGTTGTATGGTGCTAGCGTAACTAGCAAAGCAGCTAAGGCATTACAGAAACTGAACGGCAAAGCGGCTTTTGTGGCACTTGAACCCGGTGCCAATACTCGAGCAGCCGTGGCACTAGGCCTGAACAATGGTTTTGACCCCTCCGCAAGCAAGGCTTTGTATGTGCTCCTCGGCGAACAGGACTGGAATGGCGAACCCATCATGCAAAAGGCAAAGAAAGACACCTTTATCGTCATGCAAGCCAGCTATCGTTCACCGCTCACCGAGCGCGCAGATGTGGTATTGCCTATGGCAACCTGGGCCGAGCGAACGGGCACCGTAACCAACACAGAAGGCCGTGTACAAAAGGTCAGCAAAGCAGTAGAGCCTAAGGGAGAAGCCAAGCCAGATTGGGAAATCCTTGCCCTGCTGGCCAGTAAGATAGGCAAAAAGCTCGGAACGACACTGGAAGAAGTTTCGGCTAACGCTGTTCAAGCTATCCGCCCAAGCTAGGCTGGGATCTTTGAAAGGAGATGTTACAATGGCAAAAGTGAAAATCGCAACAGACTGGTTAGCTGCCTGCGCAGGATGCCACATGTCTCTGCTGGACATTGACGACCGCATCGTCAAGCTAGTAGAGTTGGTCGAGTTTACATCCAGCCCCATTACCGATCTGAAGCATCCGCCCAAGGAGGGAGTAACCGTAGGCATTCTCACCGGCGCTATCAGCAACACCCACAATATCGAAGTTGCCAAGCAAATGCGCGAACGCTGCCAGATTCTCATTGCGGTTGGCGACTGCGCCACCTTTGGTGGCATCGTTGCTTCGCGTAACCTGGTGGGCACAGAAGCAGCGCTCAGACGGGCTTATCTGGAAACGGAGAGTACTGTGGATGGAGTAATACCAGATTCTCCCGAATTGGGGAAGCCGCTCGATAGAGTCACGGGTGTGGGTGATGTAGTCAAAGTGGACCTTTTCATCCCTGGCTGCCCACCTCGTGCAGATGCCCTGTTCTATGCACTGTCTGAATTGCTCGCAGGACGCGTTCCCGTGGTTCTGCCGCCTGAGCATTTTGTATACGATTAAGGAGGGAAGCTGTGGTCGCTCAAAAACTAACTATCGAACCCGTTACGCGCATTGAAGGCCACGCGCGGGTAACCATTCATTTGAATGAAGAGGGGAAGGTTGAAGAAACCTACTTTCACGTAGATGAATTCCGTGGCGTGGAGAAATTCAGCGAGGGCCGCCCATATTTTGAAATGGTCCAAATCACACAGCGCATCTGCGGCATCTGCCCGGTTAGCCACCATCTGGCTTCCGCCAAAGCCTGCGACGGTGTAGCTGGTGTAGAGCCGCCGCGCCCAGCCAAATTGCTGCGCGAGCTCATGCATATGGGCCAATACGTACAGTCCCATGGCATGCATTTCTTCCATTTGGCGGCTCCCGATTTGATCTTTGGCTTCGATGCAGATCCCGCCAAGCGCAATGTGATCGGCATTATCGAGGCCAATCCGGAGCTGGCTTTAAAAGCGGTCAACTTGCGCCGCTATGGCCAACAGATCATCGAAAGGCTTGGCGGGAAGCGTGTGCACCCCTATTTCACGGTGCCAGGTGGAGTCAATGCACCGCTCAAGCCCCAAGACCGCGATGCAATCGCTGCCGAACGCGAGACCATGATAGGGATCGCCAAGGAGGCCATTAGCATTGCCAAAGGCTGGTTGGAAGCGAACAAGGATTTGGCAGATTCCTTCGCCTCTTTCCCCTCCAATTATATGGGCTTGGTAGATAAAGAAGGCGGGCTTCAGCTCTATGATGGCGAGATCCGGGTCAAAGA
>JBMFPM010000248.1:0-3913 GCA_049969135.1 Anaerolineae bacterium | reverse complement strand
ACATCCTTTTGGTGCCAGGAGAGGGGCCGGGGGTGAGGCTCACTCCCCTCGCCTGGCATATCCTTTTCGTGCCAGGAGAGGGGCTGGGGGTGAGGCATTGAACACCTCATCCCCCCTGCCCCCTTCTCCTGAAGCAAACAGATGGCTTCAGGAGAAGGGGGAGAACAGCGGCGCATCCCTTTGCGCTAGGAAAAGAGCCGGGGGTGAGGCCTACTCCCCTCTCCTGACGCATCCCTTCGCGCTAGGAGAAGGGCCGGGGGTGAGGCCCACCCCCCTCTCCTGGCACATCCTTTTCGTGCCAGGAGAGGGGCCGGGGGTGAGGCCCACTCCCCTCTCCTGGCACATCCTTTTCGTGCCAGGAGAGGGGCTGGAGGTGAGGCCCGCTCCCCTCTCCTAGCACATCCTTTTCGTGCTAGGAGAGGGGCTGGGGGTGAGGCCCGCTCCCCTCTCCTGGCATATCCTTTCGTGCTAGGAGAGGGGCTGGGGGTGAGGCCTACGGCCGTTAGCGCATATAATCGCGCAGTTGGCGGCTGCGGCTGGGATGGCGTAGGCGGTTCAGCGCCTCGCGCTCGATTTGGCGGATGCGCTCGCGGGTGAGGCCAAATTTCTCACCCACTTCCTTCAGCGTGTAGGAACGGCCATCCAGCAAGCCAAAGCGCAGGCGCAGAATACGTGCTTCCCGTGGGCTGAGGGTAGAGAGGATCTCCTCTACCTTCTCTGCCAGCAGGTTTTGGGTCACCGTATCGGTAGGCGTGGGGCTGTCCTCGTCCTCGATGAACTCGCCCAGTTCGCTATCCTCTTCCTCTCCAACCGGCTTTTCCAGGGAGAGCGGGCGGCGCGACACCTTCAGCAGCCAGCGCACCTTGGAAGGATCCACGCCCATGCGCTTGGCGATTTCAGTCGGCGTAGGCTTCTGCCCGCCATCCTGCTCCAATTGCTGAGCCGTGCGGTACACCTTACGGATGCGGTCGCCGACATGGGACGGCAGGCGGATGATGCGGCCTTGCTCCGCCAAGGCGCGGGTGATGCTCTGCCGAATCCACCAGGTGGCATAAGTGCTGAACTTGCAGCCACGCCGGTAGTCGAACTTTTCCACGGCCTTCATCAAGCCCAGGTTGCCCTCCTGGATGAGGTCGAGGAAAGGCACACCCTGGCCCATGTAGCGCTTGGCGATGCTGACCACCAAGCGCGTATTGGCTTTGATGAGATGCGCGCGGGCTGCATTGCCCAGTTCGACTTCGCGCAGCAATTTTTCGCGCAGCGCCGGGTTCAGACCGTCCTTTTCCAATTTGCGCCGCGCTGCTTTGCCGCGCTCTAGTTGTTTCGCCAGTTGGATCTCTTCCTCTGCCTTCAACAAGGGCACACTGGCCATTTCCTTCAGGTAGAGGCTGATAGTATCGTCACTGCTGATGCCACTGAGATCAAAGACCTCTTCTTCGATCTCGGGCTCCATTTCTTCTTCTTTTGCCTCTTCTTTCTCCTCTTCTTCCTCAGCCTCTTCGGAAATGATCTCGATGCCCTCGTTGTAGAGGTACATCAATAGGTCTTCTAACTGGGGCAGGTTCTTCTCTGCCTCAGGGAAGTACTCGAGCACATCCTCGACCGTGAGGTAGCCTTGCTCTTCGGCCTTCTCGATCAATTCGCGCGCCGGATCTATAATTTTTTCCTTTTCTTTCAGGGTCGTTTCAGCCATTCTTTCACCTAATCTATGGGATCAAGGGACGCTGGCCCATCCGCCCAGGCAGGGAAAAGGGGGACAACCTCAATCGGTGCCCCCCTGCACAGAGCGATAGTACCTCAAGTTGAAATGGATGGACGCCCAATGTCCCCATTTGTTCAGTCATTTCTTTTATATTATAGCATGTTTTCAGTACTATGTCAATAGGTTGGCGAAAATTGATACCTTTTTGTGACCTATTTTTATGTCATGATTCTGCAAGTTGAGCCAGGTAAGATGCTTTGGTTGCCCCTGCGCTGAACGCAGTGGCGAGGCAAGGCACAGCAGGACAAAAGGGGCATCAACGAACAGCAAACGAACGGACGAATGCGCATCGGCAGTCACATTCGTCTGCTCGTTTTCCTATTCACTGATGGCTTTCTCTGCGCTCGCACAGCCCTCCTGCAGGTGGGGGGAACCTGCAGGAGGGCAGAGGGAGGAGGGAGCTATTTCTTCTTGGCTTCGACTTTGATCGTCTTGGGCTTCGCCTCTTCGGACTTGGGGATGGTCAGCGTCAGGATGCCGTTCTCGAAGGTGGCCTCGGCTTTGTCCGGCACGAGCGCGCCAGGCAGTTGCACCGAACGCTGGAATGCGCCATAACGCCGCTCCTGGCGGATGTAATTGGCTTTCTCGACCTTCTCCTCGGCTTTGGTCTCGCCCTTGATGGTCAAGATGTCGCCGGTGATGGTGATCTCAATGTCCTCGGGCTTGACGCCTGGGACAGCGGTCTTGACCACCACGCTATCGGGCGTTTCATACATATCCAAAGCCAAGGTCTCAGGGCCAAAGAGCGTCGGCAAGCCGCGCATGCGGACAAAGCTCTCCTCGAAGAGGCGGTCCATCGCATCGCGCAGAGAGATCAAATCGCTGAATGGTTCCCACTTGATCAGGCTGGCCATACTTCACCTCCTGCTCGCTTTATTTTTTGCGCCTATATCGTAACAAATGCGCATTAGAATTGTACAAGAGAAATATTAGAATTGCGTTAGAAAAAGGTTTTAAACCAGAGAACACAGAGGAGTAGAGTATTCCTCTGTAGTGAACCAAGATCCCTCTGTGGCCTCTGCTCTCTGTGGTGAATCTACCGCATTTGGCGGAGGTTAAAGCCTTCGAGCCAGACGGCAAGCAAGCCACCAACGATGATGGGAATGTAGACGACCAGGTACAAGAAGAGGGCAACGCTCAGCGCAGGGGTGAAGGGGACGCCAAAGAGGGATAAGGTGAGGATGCAGATGGAGTGGTACACGCCGATCGCGGCAGGGGTGTACGCCACGTTCGTGCCAGTGATCTCGGTTACCGCCAGGAGCATGCCGGCAGCAAAAGGAAGGTCAAGGCGCACAGCACGAAAAGCAAAATAGTTGACGCAGCCGGAGAGCAGCCAGATGGCTAGCGAGAGCCCCCACAGGCGCGCTTGCACTGCCCCTGCCCGTAGTGCGCGCAAGTGGGAGATGGCTTCCATGGCTTCCTCCAGCCAACGGGCAAGAGCGCCAAGATGCAAGCGCTGCAATGCCTGCTGCATACGTTGGCGCAGCGGCTCGTGAGCTGCCAATGCCACCCATGCGCCAAGCGCCAAGCCCAACAGGCCTGAGAGGACGAGCTTTGAGCTGCTGAGCCAGGGCGGCAGAGGCACAACGGGAAGGAGCGCCGCCAGCACCAAGAGCAGCATCAAGCTGTCCAGCGCTTTTTCCACCGCCACCGTGAGCAGGGATTGGCTCAGCGCGAGGCGCTGTCTTTGGCTGATCACCCAAATGCGTGCTAGGTCGCCTAGGCGCGTGGGGAGCAGGACGTTGCCAAGCTGGCCGATAAGCAGCGCGGACAACAGGTGCCGGGGTTTGAGACGCTGCTGTGCGGGATAAAAGAGCCACTGCCAGCGCAGTGCTTTGGCAATGATGTTCGATAGCATAGCGCCCAGAGCCAACGCTAGGTAGCGCTGGTCCGCCTGGGACAGGGCAGCCCAAGTCACGCGCCAGTCCACTTCGCGTGCGATGAACCACAGCGCGTTAGCGGTAACCAGCAGTCCCAGTATTGCAGTCAACCATGGACGGTGTGAGGACATGGGTGAGGAGTGAGGAGTGATGAGTGACGAGTGATGCGTATTGCGTGTTGCGTGTTCCGTAATTGCGTGTTGGGTGGAGAGCAGCGGGGAAGCAAGTTCCCTAGCATAGCTCTACCGGTTCGTAGTGAGCACTTCAGCGC
>JBMFPM010000247.1:0-3927 GCA_049969135.1 Anaerolineae bacterium | reverse complement strand
ATGCCCTTGTTTGACCTGTGGAGGATCCAGGTTCACGGTCAATTGTAGTGGTTCAATGGTTGGCGTAGCGGTTGGTGTGGGCGTGACTGTGGCGGTAGCAGTAGGGGTGGGGGTGCAGGTAGCTGTGGCTGTAGGAGTTAGGGTTGGTGTTGGCGTGGGTAGAACAGCTTGCCACAGAGAAGTTACAGCCTCGCAGCCGAGAAGAGCATTCAGCAAGAAGATTGCCGATAGGAGCAAGGCAAGAGTTCGATTTATCTTTGCCACGACACGGGATTTCATCTACTGTCCCGATTTCGGCTTCAGCGCAGGGAACAAGATCACTTCACGGATGGAGGGGTTGTCGGTGAAAAGCATGGTCATGCGATCAATGCCGAATCCAAGGCCACCGGTGGGAGGCATGCCATATTCCATGGCGCGGATCCAATCCTCATCCATAGGATGAGCCTCTACGTCACCCTCTTGAAGTTGCTGCCATTGCATTTCAAAGCGCTCGCGCTGTTCCAGTGGGTCGTTCAACTCGCTAAAGGCATTGCCGCATTCCAATCCGCCCACGAAGAATTCGAAACGCTCGACCAAGCCAGGGGCATCCGGCTTTTTCTTGGCCAATGGAGAAATGTCCAGTGGATAGTCCAAGATAAATGTCGGCTGAATCAAATTCGGCTCTACATATTCTTTGAAGAGTTCCTCTATCTGTTTGCCCCAGCTTGGTTTCATGTCGAGTTCTAAGCCACGCTCTTTTATCTGCTGGCGTAAGGATTCCAGGTCTGTGTACACAGCGATGTCAATGCCTGTGATTTCTTGAATAGCTTCACGCATTGGCCAGCGTCGCCAAGGCGGGGTTAAATCAATTTCATGCCCTTGGTAAGTGATTGTGGCTGTCCCCAGTACTTCGCGAGCCACGGCGGACCAGAGCTCCTCTGTGAGGTGCATCATCTCATGGTAATCGGCGTAAGCCTGGTAGACCTCAATTTGGGTGAATTCGGGATTGTGCTTGGTAGAGATGCCTTCATTGCGGAAATCGCGGCCAATCTCATACACGCGTTCCAAGCCGCCGATGATCAGGCGCTTGAGATAGAGTTCGTCCGAAATACGCAGATAGAAATCACAGTCCAGCGCATTGTGATGGGTTATGAACGGGCGAGCTGCAGCACCACCGTAAATAGGCTGCAAGATAGGAGTTTCCACTTCTAGGAAACCTCGTTCATCGAGAAAACGCCGTATGGCTGACACAATACGGGTGCGCGTGATAAAAGTGCGGCGTACGCGCTCATTTGCCAACAGGTCCAGGTAGCGTTGCCGGTAGCGTAACTCGACATCCGTTAAGCCGTGCCATTTTTCAGGGAGAGGCCGCAGTGCCTTGGCTAGCATCTGAAAAGACTGAACGCGAATCGTGATCTCTCCTGTTCTGGTGCGGAACAGGGGGCCTTCGACGCCAATAAAATCGCCCAGGTCAAACATTTTCAGGAAGAATTCGTAGGCTTGCTCGCCTACTTCATCCTGACGCTGATAGATCTGGATATGGCCGCTACCATCCATGATGTGTGCGAAAGAGGCCTTGCCCATGATGCGGAGAGACATGATGCGACCGGCGGTACGCACTACTGGGGGTTCACTGCCCTCTTGGCTGGACGAAAAGGCTTGCAATGCCTCGGCTGCAGAGTGAGTACATGAGAAACGCGCCGGGTAGGGTTCGATTCCTGCGGCGCGCAAAGCAGCTAGCTTTTCCAGCCGCTGCTCTCGTTGATCACTGGTATCAGACACGATATGTCTCCTATGCTAACCAATAGCTAGAATCTCAAATTCGATCGGGCCATCGGGGGTATGCACTGTAACGAAATCTCCTACACGGTGCCCTAGCAAAGAACGACCTAGAGGGGATTCATCCGATATGCGACCTTGGCGTGGGTCAGCTTCGGCTGGCCCGACAATGTGGTAAATCTCTGGACTGCCGCCCTTCTCCATCACCGTAACGCGGCTGCCAAGGCAGACCACATCTCCCTGCCCGGGTTCTTCGATAATCTGGACTTTGTTCAGCAGGGCTTCCAAGGTCATGATCCGTCCCTCTACAAAGGCTTGCATGTTCTTGGCTTCGTCATATCCCGCGTTCTCCATGATGTCGCCGCCTTCCTTGGCTTCATGGATCTGCTTGGCTATTTCAGGTCGGCGCACGGTGCGCAAGTATTCTAGCTCCTGTTCCAACTTGCGCTTGCCCTCAGCTGTCAGATAAGTCGGTTTTTCAGTCATCAGCCATCACTCACTTTCGTGGAACTCCAAGAATCAACTAGCAAAAAAGCGCCCTGGGGCGCAGAAATCTGATTCTATTATACTCAACATCCGTATACTGTCAAACTAGCTTGAGGCGCTCAATCCGTTTCCTTGCCAAAGTTCTGCAAATCCTCAGCGAGTTTGCGCAACCTAGCATCAACTCTGGCATGCACAGATCCGTCTGGGAATTTACCGTCTGGCCCACGAACTCCCGCGGTAACGCCGGTGAGTATCTCCAGGCCTTGGTCTACATTTTCTACCGCGTACACGTGGAATAAGCCTTTTCTGACGGCTTCAAGCACAGCTTCTTTGAGCATCAGATTCTTTACATTGCTCTGTGGAATGATGACGCCTTGTTTCCCAGTCAACCCTTTCGCGACACACAGGTCAAAGAACCCCTCGATTTTCTCATTGATGCCACCAACGGCTTGCAGTTGTCCCCACTGATTAATGGAACCAGTAACTGCGATGCCTTGCCGTATGGGCAATTCTGCCAGGGCGGATAGAAGAGCATATAGCTCAGCACTGGAAGCGCTATCTCCCTCAACTTCCTGGTAACTTTGCTCAAATACAAGGCGAGCCGATAGGGTAAGGGGTTTGTCTTGAGCATACTGCCGGGTTAGATACCCGCTCAGGATCAAGACGCCTTTGGTATGCACTGGGCCTCCCAGCTTCGCTTCCCGCTCGATGTCGAGCACGCCGTCTCGGCCTAACCCAATCGTAGCCGTGATTCTTGTCGGATACCCAAATTGATAATCGCCCAAGGTGAGCACCGATAGCCCATTCACTTGTCCGGGCACTTCCCCATTTGTATCAATGAGGATCGTTCCTTCGATCATGGATTCGCGGATGTGCTGCTGAAGCATATCCGAACGGTGGACCCTGGCGTCAATCGCTTTCTGAACGTGTTCTGCGGTAACATATTCCATGTTATCCTGTGCCGCGTAGAGGCTAGCCTCGCGCACAATATCTGCAATTTGTGCAAAATGGGTCGAAAGCTTTCGCTGGTCTTCAGCTAATGTTGATCCATATTCTACAATTTTGGCTGCTGCCTCGCGTCGGAAGTGACGCAGGCCCTCTTTACGACACAGCCCGCTGATGAAAGCAACATAAGCTTGTACATTTTCAGGGCTGCGCTCCATGCGGACATCGAAATCTGCTTTGACCTTGAACAATTCGCTAAAGTCTGGATCGAGGCTGTAGAGGAGATAGTAGGAATGTGGATCGCCAATCAGGATCACTTTGACGTTCAGAGGGATCGGTTCAGGTCGTACGCTCTTTACCGGAATAGCGCCTAGCCGCTCGGAAACGTCTTCGATTGTGATCTGCTTGCTGCTCAAGGCTCGTTTTAATCCATCCCAGGTAATTGGGTTATCGAGGAGGGGTTCCACCGGCAGCACAAGATACCCACCGTTAGCGCGATGCAGGGCGCCGCTTTTTAGCATCGTGAAATCCGTGACCAAGGCTCCGAATTCCGCTTCGCGCTCGATACGACCGAATAGATTGTGGTATGTGAGGTTGATTTCGGTGAGCACCGGTGCCCCGCGCAATGCGGAATTATCTACCATGACATTGACTTCATATTGGCGGAAAAAGGTGGCCGCTCCAGGCGATGAGGTGGGGGGTACAGCTTGTGGCTCTTCTTCGCCACGGAACTTGGCC
>JBMFPM010000246.1:0-3940 GCA_049969135.1 Anaerolineae bacterium | reverse complement strand
TCCTCATCAGCGCCATGCGCGGCTACTCCAGATTCCCTTTCCAAGCTTTCTCCGCTGAAGCCAAGAGACGCACGCTGACATTGCCCGAGTTCTCTGTACTAGTTCCAATGCAGCCGCCAACATTAGACAAAGAACAACAAGCCCTTTTGCGCGAAGTATTCTGCGGTAAAGACGAGCTACGTCCCGGAGTAGTTGAACGCTTTCGCGCTGCAGGCCAATCCATCGTTCCCCACCTGCTGGATATCCTGGACGATCCTGATCTGATTAAGCTCAACGCGCCGGGTAGAGGCTGGGCCCCTGGCCACGCTGCTTTCCTCCTGGGCGAGCTAGGAGCAAGCGAAACAGTAGAACACCTCATAACCGCTGTGGTCAGAACGCCACCGGATAGCCACCTAGCGGAAGAGGCGGCGGCGGCCTTAATCAAGCTGGGGTCTGCTTCCCTTCCTGCCATTGAGGAGTTCGTGCGCTGGTCAGAGAACCAAGAAGCGAAGAACAGGCTAGATCATATCGCAAAAGAGATTCGCCACCGCAAGAAAGGTATGACCACTTAGCCCGTGGGCAAAGCGGGAACAGCAAGGCCGCATCCCCTGCTCCATAATTATGAGAAATGCCATGTCCCTGCCTCCTGCAGCAGTAGCAAGAGGCACGAGAATTGCTATGAGGAAGGCGCAAGAGGACACGCGGGGATAACGCCCGCTACCGGCCCAAATACGCCGCTTTGACCTGGGGGTTCTCGAGCAGTTCTGCTGCCGGGCCCTCGAGCACGATGTTTCCCGTCTCCAGTACGTATGCGCGATGGGCGATAGAGAGCGCCATGGCGGCGTTCTGTTCCACCAGCAGGATGCTCGTACCTCGTGCGTTGATTTCCTGGATAATGCGGAAGATCTCTTCCACCAAAAGCGGGGACAAGCCCATAGAGGGTTCATCCAGAAGCAACAGCTTGGGGTTGGACATCAGCCCACGCCCCATGGCGAGCATCTGCTGCTCCCCGCCGGAGAGTGTGCCCCCAGCCTGATTGAGGCGCTCCCTCAGGCGTGGGAAGCTTGCGAAAACACGCTCCATGGATTCCTGAATTCCCTTGGGGTCATTGCGCGTATAGGCGCCCATCTCCAGATTTTCGCGCACGGTCAATGGCGCGAAAATCTTGCGCCCTTCGGGCACCTGGGAAATGCCCAGAGACACGATCTTGGGTGCGGACACTTTGGTCAAGTCAATGCCTTTGAAAATAATGCTACCCTGTCGTGGGCGCAACAGCCCCGAGATGGTTTTCAGGGTTGTGCTTTTGCCCGCCCCATTAGCACCAATCAGGGTAACGATCTCCCCCTCGTTAATATGAAAAGAAATCCCTTGCAAGGCGTGAATGGCGCCGTAGAAAACATGCAGGTCTTTGACTTCCAGCAGTGCTGCCATATCGCGCTACAACCTCCTCCCCGCTTTGCCCAAATAGGCTTCGATGACCCTGGGATTATTGGAAACCTCCTCTGGAGTCCCCCGCGCAATCACCTGACCAAAATCCATCACTGTGATCCACTCACAGATGCCCATCACGACGCGCATCTGGTGCTCAATGAGCAGGATGGTCAGCTTGAATTTGTCGCGGATAAAGTGAATCAAGTCCATCAAGCCATGCACTTCACGCGGGTTCATTCCTGCTGCTGGTTCATCCAGTAACAAGAGTTTGGGCTGGGCTGCCAAAGCCCGCGCTATTTCCACCCGCCTCTGTTCGCCATACGGCAGGTTGCTGGCAATTTCATCCTGCCGATCCAGCAAGTTGAACAGCGCTAGCAATTCCTGCGCCTTCTCCGTCAGTTCGCGTTCTCTTTGCTCAAATCGTCCGTTCTGCAACATCGCATGGAATAACCCGTACCCAGCATGGGGGTGATACGCAATACGCACATTGTCCAACACGCTCAAGCGGGGAAAGATGCGAATGTTCTGAAAAGTACGCCCAATGCCCGCTTGCGTGATCGCATGAGGAGGCAAGCCAACGATATTCTTGCCATAGAAAGTGATCTGACCTGAAGTTACGGAGATCAGTGCATTGATCATGTTGAAGACAGTGGTTTTGCCTGCACCGTTGGGGCCAATTAAGCCTACCAGCTCCCCTTCGTGAATGGTCAGATCGAAATCACGGACAGCCCAAAGACCGCCTTCGTAGCCTAATGCCGTCAGCCGTCCACCAAAGTTTTTGGATAGCCCTTTGATGTCCAGGACTATAGGCCTTTCGTCCACGCTCGCCGTCATGATCGTTTCTCCTCCTCGGATTGAGGATTACTCGCTGCAACAGGCGCTGCTCGTAGCTCCATTTCCTGTAACAGTGCTGTAGGCACCGGCCATTTCGGTGCGCGCAGGAAGCCAAGCTCCAGCCGACCCAGCAAACCTTGTGGCCGTAGCAGCATGATCAACAGGAGGGCAATGGGATAGACCACAAAACGCCATGCCTCAAAACCCTGAGGCAGCCAGATACGCATGCCCTCCAGCGAAAAAGCCCAGAAAAATGTTGCCACCAATGTGCCCGTCATATTGCCCAATCCGCCAAAGACGATAATGATCAATGGGTCAAAGGAGCGCACAAAGGAGAAGTAGCCGGGAGACAAGAAAGCATACAAGTGCGCATACAATCCCCCCCCTAATCCGGCCAGGAAACTGCCAATGACAAAAGATATTGTCTTGTACTTGAGGACATCAATGCCCATCGCCTGAGCCGCTACTTCATCCTCACGCACTGACACGATAGCCCGGCCCACGCTAGAGTAGATAATATTCCTGACAAGGACAAGGGTTAGGACTAGGAAAATAAAAGCCCAGAAGAAAGAGGTCATTTGTGGGATGCCAACCATCCCACGTGCCCCCTTAGTCTCTGGTATCACCTGGTCGGAGTTAATGATCAATACCTGGACCATGATGGTAAAGCCCAGCGTCGCAATGCCAAAGTAATCTGAGCCCAAGCGCAGGAGCACTATATAGCCGAAACCAAGGCTGATCACAGCAGCCACCACGGCTCCAATGAGCAAAGCCACCAACAACAATGCGGATTTCCCCGCGTCAAAATGAAAGAGCGCGATCTCAGCCATGGGGATCAGCTTCTGCAGCAGGGGCGGAACGCGCAAGGTAATGCCCTCAATGGGGTAAGTAATGCGCCCTGCCCAGTGATACGTGATCAGCGCTGCCGTATAGGCACCTATGGCATAAAAACCCCACTGCCCCAGGGAAAACTGCCCATTGAAACCGTAGATCAGGTTCAAGCCGAGGCAGATAATCGCCATAATGCAGGGAAAGACGATCCATGCCGTGCGACGGAATTCCGTCATACGGGGCATCAGCACCCACTGCACCACTAGAAAGACAATGCATACTACCAGCCAGAACAGCCAGCTCTGGCCCAAGAAACGCAAACGCGATTTTGTCATACCTACTCCTATCCCAAATCAGGATTTGGCCATGCGGAATTTTGTCATTGGAATTGGTTACGCCTTCTCCTTCGCCGCTTCGCCGAACAGCCCTGTCGGCCTGAAGAGCAAAACAATGATCAAGATGGAGAATACAATGGCATCTCGCAGCGTGGACGATAGATAACCCTGGCTCAAAGTTTCTATCATGCCAATCAGCAGCGAGCCCACAAACGCACCCGGAATGCTGCCAATGCCGCCGAACACAGCAGCAATAAAAGCTTTCAAACCTGGCATCACGCCCAAGAAGGTGCGGATCTGTGGATAGACGATCACGTACAACATACCTCCTACGCCTGCCAGGGCGGCGCCGATGGCAAAAGTGAAGGTGATCACCATATCCACATCAATGCCCATCAGCCGGGCTGTCGGTTTGTCCCACGCCACAGCGCGCATGGCTTTTCCCAGTTTGGTGCGGTAGACGAGGTACCACAGTACAACAAGCAGCACCGTGCTTACAGCGATCACGATGAACATGATATTGGAAAAGG
>JBMFPM010000245.1:0-3947 GCA_049969135.1 Anaerolineae bacterium | reverse complement strand
CCTGCCACTGCTTTCTCCCATGTCATTCTGGCGACAGCGCACAGCCTGTTGTATACACTTTTTGAGAATCTTTGCTATAATCTGCGCTCATGTGGACAATGGCTAACTCATCATCTATCCTATCTGGTTTCCTGGACGCGCTTCTGGCGAGCCTGCCTATCTTGGCTGTGCTCATCCTCATGCTCCGCTACCGCTGGGGCGGAGCTCAAGCTGGCGCTATCGGCTGGTTGCTGGCTCAGGGGATCGCCCTGCTCTTTTTCGGCACAAGCCCCTCTGTCCTGTTCTACGCCCAATGCAAGGGCATCCTCTTGACCCTCTATGTGCTGTACATTATCTGGGCGGCACTGCTTTTCTACCGCGTGACGGACGAAGCTGGCTTGGTCAAAGCCATCGGCTATTGGCTGCCCCATCTCACCCCTGACCGTGCACTCCAGGCATTGCTGTTGGGTTGGATTTTCAGCTCTTTCCTCCAAGGGGTCGGGGGATTTGGTGTGCCGGTAGCGGTCATTGCACCCCTGCTCGTGGGGCTGGGCTTCTCGCCTGCCGCCGCAGTGGTCATCCCGTCTGTGGGACATGGCTGGGCAGTCACCTTTGGCTCGCTCGGCGCTTCCTTCTACGCCCTGATCGCGGCCACCGGCCGCGACGGGGCTGAACTCGCTTTGCCTGCTGCGCTCTTCCTCGCGTTGGCTTGTTTCGGTTGCGGGGCGTGCGTATTGTGGGCAGCAGGCGGAAGGCGCACCTTCCGCGCAGGCTTGCTGCCCACGCTGGTCATTGGGCTGGCTATGGCGATCACGCTCATCCTCGTCGTAAGCCACGGCTTATGGGCTCTGGGCAGCACAATTGCTGCCTTAGTGGGCTTAGGCGTGGCTGTTGCCTGGTCCCGCTTGCAAAGAGCCAATACAGTCGCCGAACGCTCCTCACAGACCAGCCCGTCTCTCAGCGGACTCACTGCCATACCGCCCGGCTGGGCACTGCTCCCCTATGTCTTGCTTATTGCCATTGTGCTGGCAGCCAACTTGCTCTCGCCGGTGAGCGATTTCCTCGGCCAGGTAGTGATCCGCGTGGACTTTCCAGAACTCACCACGGCGCGCGGCTGGGTCACTCCGGCAGGCCCTGGCCGCACGATAGACCTCTTCGGCCACGCAGGTGCGTTGCTGGTCTATGCCTCCCTGCTGAGCTATGCTGTGCTGCGCTGGCGCGGCTATCTGACCCCCAGAGCCGTGCCTCGCATCCTGCGCGGCGTCATCAACGGCGCAATCCGCTCCAGCCTGGGCATTGCCGCCATGGTCGGCATGGCCACCACCATGGAGCACGCTGGCATGACCTACTACTTAGCCAGCGGCATCGCCCAAATGGCAGGGCATGCCTTCCCCTTGGTCTCGCCTTTCATTGGTGCCTTGGGAGCCTTCATGACCGGCTCCAACACCAATTCTAATGTCATCTTTGGCTCCCTGCAGCAGCAGATCGCCCTCTTGGCACATCTCAGCCCGGTTATCATCCTGGCTGCCCAGACCTCCGGCGCTGCCATTGGCTCCATCTTCGCTCCCGCCAAGATCATCGTCGGCTGCAGCACCGTGAACCTCGGCGGCAAAGAAGGCGCCGTCATGAAAGACATTATGCGCTATGGATTCCTCCTGCTGGCAGTTCTAGCCCTCCTAACTACTGCGGCTGCCTACCTGTTCACCGGCTAGCCCTGCCTCAGACAGCCTGTAATTCGCCAGCCCGCCATATCATCCCTTCCCTGCTCCCGGCAGACCACAGTCCGCCGCACCACCCCCTCCCTGCTACCGGCAGACCACAGCCCGCCACACCATCCCCTCCCTGCTCCCGGCGGACCACAGTCCGCCGCATCATTCCTCCCTGCTCCCGGCGGACCACAATCCGCCGCACCATCCCCTCCCTGCTCCCGGCAGACCACAGCCCGCCACACCATCCGTTTACCTGTTCCCCCATTCGTTGACTTTCATTGACGGCTCGCTTTGCCAAACTTGTCGGCGCGAGTATAATGGGCACACTGACTATCCCACAGAGGTGAAGAGACAGGAGACATTCATGAACACGCTACGCCGTTGGCTAGCGCGCATCGTTGCCAATCTGCTCGATGCCTTTGCTGTGATCACCGGCTTTTACTATTCCAAAAAATATGCCGCGATCATCAAACGGCTCGGGCTACGGCCGGAAACCGACGATGCCCATCAGCCAGGATTGATCATCATCCAAATAGACGGCTTGGCGTATGACCATCTCTTGCAAGCAGTGGAGAATGGCCACATGCCCTACATCCGACACATCCTGAAGCGTGGCGATGCTGCCGTGTCGCGCTGGCGCTGCGGCTTGCCCAGCACCACTCCTGCTGCCCAAGCCGGCATCATGTTCGGCAACAACGAGGGCATCCCCGCTTTTCGCTGGTATGACAAGCAGCGCAGTACTTCCCTAGTGTGCAAACTGCCGGGGACAGCAGCCTCCCTGCAAAGCCAAATCGCGCAAAAGCCGGGTATCCTGACCAATGGAGTAAGTTATGTCAATATATTTGATGGGGGCGCTGCGAGTTCTCTGTTCACCCTTAGCACACTGCAACCGCGCCACTTGTTCGCCGGTGTGCAGGGCATCAGCTTCATTGCGCTTTTCCTCTTGAATCCCATCCGTGCTCTGCGCATCCTCTACCTAGTGCTGAGGGAATACCTTACCGACGCCATACAGAGACTGTCTTCTCGTATCAGAGGCTTATCCTACCTACCGTTCATCGGCGTCTTCCCTTTGCTGCGCGTCTTTAGCAACGTTATCTTCCGCGAAATCGAAACCTTCGCCGTGCTTGTGGACATCTACCGTGGGGTGCCTGCCATCTATGCCACCTATTACGGCTACGATGAACTGGCGCATCACTTTGGCATCCATTCCATAGCTGCCCACCAAGCCTTGCGCGACATTGATGGTTGTATCCGGCAGATAGACCGTCTGCGTCGCGCGGGCATCAGCCGTCCTTATGCTCTGTTTGTCCTCAGCGACCACGGCCTCACGCCAGCGGTACCCTTTGAGGAGCGTTATGGGCAGACCTTGGGACAGTACATTGCAAGCTTGCTTGGCAAAGAGATCATCCTGATAGAACACGGCGAAGGTGAGCAACAATATCTAACCCAAACACGCTATCTGCTCGACGAGCTAAAAGCCATCGAGGCAAACCTCCCTCCAACCGCAGCCCGCGTAGCGCGTCGCATTCGCATCCTAGTGCGACGCCGCCTAGCTATGCCCAACGCAGAATTGCCCACCTGGAATGCGGAACGCAAGCACGACGTGGTGGTCAAATCCTCTGGTTCGCTAGCTCACGTCTATTTCAATATTGCGCAACAACCCCTCGATCTGAGCGAGATTTCCACCATGTTCCCCAACCTGCTGATCAAGCTGCTCGCTCATGAGGGTATCTGGTTGGTAGTGGCTCGGGAGAGGGAACAAGTGCTGATCATGAGCCAACAGGGCATCTTGACGTATGACGCGGGAGGAATACCCCACGTGGAAGGTGAAAACCCCTTGCAGAGGCTGCCAGAGCCATGGCATGCCGCGCAGCAAATCCGTCGCATCGCTTCTTTTCCACAGAGTGGGGACTTGATCCTCTTTGGCAACTATGATCCAGAGAAGGACTTGGTCATCTGTTTCGAGAGGCAATGGGCTTCACATGGCGGCTTGGGCGGTGCGCAGGATTATCCCTTCATCCTATACCCACGCTACCTGAACTGGGACCTGTCCTTAGTGCACAATGCATGCGATCTGTATCCGCTTTTCGCCCAACAACGCAATCTACTGCCCAGCAAAACCATGCCGGATACGGGCATCCCTCTCCCTGTCGGTGTACAAATAGGAACCAGCAACGAGAGCTCTCCCAGGAAGAGGAACCAGGGGTGAGGCCTTCTCCCCTCTCCAGACGCATCCCTTCGCGTCTGGAGAGGGGCTGG
>JBMFPM010000244.1:0-3956 GCA_049969135.1 Anaerolineae bacterium | reverse complement strand
GCGGTATGAATGTAGCACGCCTCAATCTCTCCCATGGTGATCCTGAGTACCATGCTGAGAACATCGCCAGGATTCGTAAAGCATCGGAAGAAGTAGGCAAGCCAGTAGCCATCCTTATTGACTTGCAAGGCCCAAAGCTACGTGTGGGTGAAATCGAGGGAGATGGTGTCCTGCTAAGAGAAGGAGAAGAGGTCATCCTCACTACGCGGCCTGTAGTCGGGCATGCAGGGGAAATTCCTGTGCAGTACAGCGCACTACCCCGGCTTGTACAACCCGGTGACCCCATCCTAATGGATGATGGCCTCTTAGAGGTGGTCGTCCTCAGCTCTACGGACACAGACATCCGCTGTAAGGTCATCACGGGGGGCTTGTTGCAGAGCAACAAAGGCATGAACCTGCCTCGCGCTCACAGCAGCATTCCAGCCATCACCGAGAAAGACAAAAAGGACCTCAACTTTGCGCTGGAACATCAAGCAGACTGGATTGCTCTATCATTCGTTCGCACTGCAAATGAGGTGGTAGCCCTGCAAGAACTCATCCAGCGACAATGCACTTTGGGCCGCCCTACGCCAGTGATTGCCAAGATCGAAAAGCCCGAAGCGGTGAAGAACATCGACGCCATTATTGCGGCAGCAGATGGCATCATGGTTGCACGTGGAGACCTGGGCATCGAGGCTTCACCAGAAGAAGTCCCCATGATGCAAAAGGAAATCATCAAAAAGTGCAACGAGGCGGGGATTCCTGTGATCACAGCCACACAGATGCTCGAATCCATGATCCATAACCCGCGTCCCACCCGTGCCGAAGCCAGCGATGTAGCCAATGCCATCCTGGATGGCACGGATGCCATTATGCTCTCTGGAGAAACAGCCGTAGGCCGGTATCCCTTGGAGGCTTTGCGCACGATGGTAAAAATTGCGCAACGCGCTGAAGCCGAGGTACTGCGGAGAAACAGGGTTTTTGCCCTAGCGCCCCCGCGGACAAAAACCATTGCGGAAGCAGTAAGCCATGCTGCTTGCGAAACAGCACGGGATTTGGATGCCGCAGCAGTCATCACCCCCACCGTCTCCGGCTACACTGCCCGTATGGTGGCTAAATACCGGCCCTATATGCCCATTATCGCGGTCACCCCTAGTCCAATGGTGCAGAGACAACTCTGTTTGTATTGGGGTGTTTATCCCCTGCTTGCCCCGAGGACTGCAAACACCGATCAGATGCTGGCGGATGCTATCCATACTGCAAGAGAGCATGGATTTGTCCAGTCAGGACAGCTTATTGTAGCTACTGGGGGTGCAGCAGGCAGCGCCCCAGGCACAACCAACCTAATCAAGGTTCAAGAGGTAGAGCGCATCCTGGTCACAGGTACGGGCATCGGGAACAACCGAGTCTACGGGCAGGTCAGGCTGATTAGAGATACGCTCCCTGAACCCACCAGTATCAGCAGTGCAGACATCTTGGTCGTGTCTCACACAACACGAGAACATGTCCCACTGGCTCGTCGAGCAGCGGGGTTGATTGTAGAGGAAGGCGGGATAGATTCGCACGCTGCCCAGATGGCTCTTGAGTTAGGAGTGACAGCGGTTATCGGCGCGCAGGGTGCTCTTTCCCTATTGCGGGATGGGCAAATCGTTACCCTGGATCCTATCCATGGCCGGGTCTATGAAGGCCATGTTCAGGTATAATACGTTCTGCAGGTCACACGAAACCTGTAGGAGCAAATCATTGCATGGAGGAGGACAAAGTGAACAAAAAGACGATTCGAGACATTGAGGTTGCTGGCAAACGTGTTCTGGTTCGTGTGGATTTCAACGTGCCTTTGGATAAGACGGGGCAGATCACCGATGACACCCGCATTCGCGCTGCATTGCCAACCATAGAATATCTGCGCGATAAGGGCGCCAAAGTTATCGTCTGCTCCCATCTTGGCCGGCCGAAAGGCAAGGTAGCAGAGGAATTCCGATTGACGCCAGTGGCAAAGCGCCTCTCGGAACTGCTGGGGACCACGGTGCAGAAAACAGACGACTGCATTGGCCCAGAGGTGGAAAAGGCTATAGCTGCGATGAAGCCGGGGGATGTGCTCTTGCTGGAGAACTTGCGCTTCCATGCCGAGGAAGAAGCCAATGACCCTGGCTTCGCCAAACAGTTGGCAGCCTTGGCAGATATTTATGTCAATGATGCCTTTGGCGCTGCCCACCGCGCCCATGCTTCCACTGAGGGAGTAGCACATTTCCTGCCCGCCGTCGCTGGCTTCCTCATGGAACGTGAGCTCACCTTCTTAGGCAAAGCCTTGGCCGAACCCACCCGCCCCTTTGTCGCAATCCTAGGCGGTGCCAAGGTCTCGGACAAAATCGGTGTGATTGAGAACTTGCTACCTAAGGTAGATTGGCTCATCGTGGGCGGGGGCATGGCGAATACTTTCCTGAAAGCCCTAGGGTATGAAGTGGGCGCTTCGCTGGTGGAAGAGGACAAGGTGGAATTGGCTAAGGACCTGCTCCAGCGCGCGGGCAAGAAGCTCATGCTCCCTGTTGATGTGGTGATCGCAGATGCCTTTGCCGCTGATGCTCAGCATCAGACCGTTCCTGTAGACAAGGTCTTGCCTGGCTGGCGCATTCTGGACATTGGCCCAAAGAGCGTGGAAGCATTCAAGGCCGTACTGCAAAAGGCCAAGACGGTGGTCTGGAATGGACCCATGGGCGTATTCGAGTTCCCTGCCTTCGCTGCTGGAACTGTAGCGATCGCCAAATGCCTGGCAGAAACAGATGCCACCACTATTATTGGGGGCGGCGATTCGGCTGCGGCAGTCGAACAAGCAGGCGTCGCTGACAAAATGACACATATTTCCACCGGTGGCGGGGCTTCGCTCGAATTCTTGGAAGGCCGCGTGCTGCCTGGCGTAGCAGCATTGCAGGACAAATAGCTATGTGAGCAGTGATGAGTGCCGAGTGACAGGAACAAAACGCGACGCGTCCCCACTACCCCCACTCATCACTCGTCACTCATCACTCATCACTTGTTACCTATCACCTTACAAGGGAGTGCTCATGGCTGACCTAGATTTCATTCGCAAACTAATTATCCCCGCAGACACCAAAATCGTGTTCCTAGTCATGGATGGCGTAGGCGGGTTACCCATAGAAGAAGGCGGCCCGACAGAGCTGGAAGCAGCACGAACGCCTAACTTGGATGCGTTGGCGGCAAAATCCATCTGTGGCTTCACTACGCCCATCTCGCCTGGCATCACGCCCGGCAGTGGGCCGGGGCATCTTGCGATGTTTGGCTACGATCCATGCCGGTACGTGATCGGTCGAGGCGTACTGGAAGCATTGGGCATAGACTTTGACTTGCAGCCACAGGACGTTGCTGGCCGGGGCAATTTCTGCACCGTGGACGAGCAGGGCCATGTCATTGACCGCCGAGCAGGCCGCATCTCCACCGAGAAATGTGCCCAGCTAACAGCGCTCCTCCGTGAGCAAATCGAGTTGCCCGGAGTTGAAGTGTTCGTTGAACCGGTGAAAGAACATCGCTTTGTGTTGGTACTGCGTGGAGAAGGCTTAGCAGGCGATCTGACCGAATCCGATCCTCAACAACTTGGCGTTCCGCCTTTGCCTATCCGTCCTCTAGCAGACGCCCCACAACCCGAGGCATCGCAGAAAACCGCAGACCTGGTAAACCTGTTCATTACCCAAGCGAAGCAAGTGCTACGAGACCAATACCCAGCCAATATGGTGCTATTGCGCGGATTGGACAAGCGTCCTTCCATCCCTAGCATGCAAGAAGTCTTTGGCTTGCGCGCAGCAGCAATTGCTGTGTATCCCATGTACCGGGGATTAGCCAAGCTCGTAGGCATGACGGCACTGCCCAGCGGCACCAGCTTGGCTGACGAATTCGATGCCCTAGAAAAAGCTTGGCCAGATTTTGACTTTTTCTACCTGCATTTCAAATACACGGACAGCCGT
>JBMFPM010000243.1:0-3976 GCA_049969135.1 Anaerolineae bacterium | reverse complement strand
ATTCGGCGAGTATCGCGAGCCGATCATTATCTAAATCTCCAGTACGACAAAAGGTTTTGCCAAGGCTACGATAGATTCAATTTGCATCATAGAGGCATGATAACTGTCAGCCGTTTACTATTGGAGGGTTCATGGTGGGTGAGAGAAAAATCCGCGTGCTGATCGCGAAACCAGGCTTGGATGGACACGACCGGGGTGCGAAAGTGGTTGCCAGGGCTTTGCGCGATGCAGGCATGGAGGTGATTTATACCGGCCTGCGTCAGACGCCAGAGATGATCGCCCAGGCAGCGCTTCAAGAGGATGTGGATGTGGTGGGACTGAGCATTCTGTCTGGAGCACACATGACCCTGGTTCCTCGTGTGATGCAGTTGCTCAAGCAATATGGCCTGGATGACGTAGCAGTATTTATCGGTGGTATCATTCCTGATGAGGATGTCCCAGCCCTCCAGCAGCTTGGGGTCAAAGGCGTATATGGTCCGGGCACCCCTCTTGGGGATATTGTAGAGGCAATCCAGCAGGAGGTTGAAGATCGTGGATATGCTACGCCGGGCAATGTGAGTGGTAGATGAGCGCATCACGTATGGACGACCTTGTGGCACAGGCGCTAGCTGGAGATCGGCGAGCTATTGCCAGGCTGATCAGTGTTATCGAGCAAGGGGGTGCAGAGGCACGTCAAGTCCTCTCCCGCGTCTATCCCCGCACAGGGCGGGCGCATATTGTGGGCATAACGGGTGCACCAGGCACGGGCAAAAGCACACTGGTGACCGAACTAGCCAAAGCCTATCGCAGGCAGGGACTCTCTGTGGGCATCATTGCCGTGGATCCCACAAGTCCATTTTCAGGCGGCGCAATCCTAGGCGATCGTATCCGCATGAGGGATCTGGCCACTGATCCCAACGTATTTATCCGCAGCATGGCAACGCGCGGTAGCTTGGGCGGCCTGGCACGCGCGACAGCAGATGCAGCCCATGTCCTGGATGCAGCGGGCTATCCGGTTATTCTGGTGGAAACGGTGGGGGCTGGGCAGAGTGAGGTGGATATTGCCCGCATGGCTCACACGACCTTGGTCATACAAATGCCTGCCACTGGGGATGAGATCCAGGCGATCAAGGCAGGCATCCTTGAGATTGCTGACATCATTGTGGTCAATAAGGCGGATTTGCCTGGGGCGGATCAGGCGGTTGCTGCACTAGAGGCGATGCTCGACCTAAACTCTGGACATACAGAATGGCATCACGGGCAGCTATTCCATGTGGAAGAAGCACTTGGCAAGGATCAGGTGCAGCCTGCTTGGCGGCCTCCGGTGTTAAAAACCTGCGCCCTGCGCGGTGAGGGTATCGAAGAACTGATGCAAGCCATTATCGCGCATCTCCAGTACCAGCGAGACAGTGGACTGCAAAGACAGCGCGATCACGAACGTGCTATGGAACAGCTTCAGCGTATCTTGCGCTATACTCTGCTGGAGCAGTTGTTGGCTCGGATTCCGAAGGATGCTCTGCAAGAAACGGTAGAGCGCATTGTAGCGCGGGAACAAGACCCCTACTCTGCGGCCGAGATGCTTATTGCACAGGCTAAGCTGTTGAGCTAAACGTGCAGCCAGAAAGGGTCTCGCTGCTTGAAGGTGATATGAGGAGTTTATGCGGATACTATTGATACGACATGCTGAATCAGAGGGCAACGCAGCTCAGCGCGCTCAGGGCTGGAACGATGAACCCCTGACTGATTTGGGACGGGAGCAGGCGGAGGCTCTAGCCAAACGCTTGCAAAATGGCTATGATATCCGCGCGGTCTATGCCAGCAGCTTGGCACGCGCTCGCCAGACGGCGGAAATCATCGCGGAAAGCTTGGGGCTTCCCGTTATCTGTGATGATCGCCTTAAGGAGTATGATTGCGGTGTCGTCACAGGATTGCGCTTTGAAGAAATAGCGCTTCAGTATCCTGATATAGCCAGGAGATGGGCTGAGGACTCCTGGCGTGTGCCCATTCCGGGTGAGGAAGGAGTTGAGGTTTTTCAACAGCGTGTGATTTCTGCGATGAACGATATCATTGCTCGCCATCAGGAAGAGGATACCGTTGCAGTTATTGCACACGGGGGAACATGGAGTGTATATTTGGCTCATCTATTGGGCTTGGATTATCGTCGGCGCCAACCTTGGGTTTTTGACAACGCTTCATTAAGCATTATCATCTTGGGTGGTGTTCGGCTGCGTATTGCGCTGCTTAATGATACGTGCCATTTGCATAGGATAGTGATGAGTGGTAAGTGACGAGTAATGAGTGACAAGTAACGAGTGATTATTAGTGGAGGGAAATGTGACGCATACCATCTATGGAGAACTGGCTTTGATTAGCGGTACGGCGAATGAACCTTTGGCGCGCGAGATTAGTGAGTACCTTAACACGCCGCTAGTCGGCCGGGATGTCATTGATTATCCGAACGAGAATATTTTCATCCGTCTTCATCGCAGCGTCCGTTCGCAGGATGTGTTCATTATTCAGCCCACCTCTTCGCCGGTAAACCGCAATATCATGGAATTGTTGATTATGATTGACACGGTCAAGCGGGCATCTGCCGGACGTATTACAGCAGTTATCCCTTATTATGCGTATGGTCGCACGGACAAGAAGGATCAGCCCCGTGTGCCGATCACGGCACGCCTCATTGCGGACATGATTGGTGTGGCTGGGGCCGATCGGGTGCTGCTGATCGATCTCCATGCGCAGCAAATCCAGGGCTTTTTCAGCATCTTTGTGGATGAGATTACTGCTTTTCCCATCTTGTCCCAGTATTGGCTATGTAAAAATTTACAAAACACTGTGGTTGTAGCACCAGATGTGGGCGCAGCGAAGCGCGCACGCAATTTCGCAGAGGTATTGAATGTCCCGCTGGCAATTATCGAGAAACGTCGCCCGGACAACCGCCCGACCAGCCGGGCTTTGAACGTTATTGGTCATGTACGTGGCAAAAATGCCATCATCTTCGATGATGAAGTGGATACTGCCAGTACCTTGATGGAAGCGGTGCATGCATTGGAATGGCGCGGCGTTCAAAGTATCTGGGCTTGTGCAACTCACGCTGTGCTTTCTCCTCCTGCTGTAGAACGCATCCGAGATAGCAGTATTCGCGAGTTGGTGGTAACCAATACGATTAATCTGCCTCCTGAGAAACGCCTTGACAAGATTACCATCCTTTCTGTAGCGCCGCTGCTGGCAGACGTGATTGACAGCATTCATCGTGGCCAATCAGTTGGTCAAGCGATTGACAAATATGAAAAAGCCTGTGGCGTTTATCGCGGGTTGCCGTGAACGTTTTCCCGTAGGTCTGATCTACTGCGGGAGGATGCTCGCTTTATAGGAAAGCCTATGTTCAGCGCGGTCCGGGCTTCGCAGCAATCCCTCTTTTTCAACCTTTCCCCATTCATGGTATAATCGAGATAAAGTCATTCTAGAGGACGATTTGCTCCATGCTGAAGGGTTTGTTCGGTAAGATTGTGGGCGATGCCAATGCCAAGGAACTCAAACGGCTGCAGCCCATTGTAGACCAGATTAACGCTCTGGAACCAGAATATGAGCGGCTTTCTGATAAAGATTTGCGTGCCTGCACAGAGGCTTTCAAACAGGAGATTGAGGCTGCAGTCCGCGACCTGAGGGCTCAGGTGGCCGAGCTTCAGCAAGAAGTCATGGCGGAGCCAGATCCAGATCAGCGGCGGGATCTGGAAATTCGCTCACAGGCTTTGACCAAGCGTCTACGGGAAGCTGAAGAGGAGGTACTGAATGCACTGTTGCCGAGGGCTTTTGCTGTGGTACGCGAGGCAGCCAAACGTACCCTCGGCGAACGGCATTTTGATGTGCAACTCATGGGTGGTATTGTCCTCCACCAGGGAAAGATCGCCGAGATGAAAACCGGCGAGGGCAAAACTCTGGTTGCCACTTTGCCGCTCTATTTAAATGCCCTTTTGGGCCGTGGCGCTCATCT
>JBMFPM010000242.1:0-3979 GCA_049969135.1 Anaerolineae bacterium | reverse complement strand
CTTTCCCGCGCTGTTCTTCGCGCAAGACAGCATCGCTCAGCACGCGGTGCATCGCCTCCGCCAGCGCTTCTACATCGTAGGGATCCACCATGAGAGCGGCATCGCCCACCACCTCAGGCAGAGAAGAGGCTTTGGAACAGACCACAGGCGTGCCGCAAGCCATCGCCTCCAATGGTGGCAAGCCAAAGCCCTCGTACAGCGATGGGAAGACGAAGAGGTCCGCACCGCTGTAGAGTGCAGGCAGGGCCTCATCTGGGACGTAGCCGGTGAAGATGACGCGCTTGCTGATACCCAGTTCCTCGACCGTCTGCAGGATACGTCGGTACTTCCACTTGTGCGGACCAACCACGACGAGCGGGCATACCTCACTCCCTTGCCACAGGCGCGCACAGGCTTGCAACAGTCGGCGCAGGTTCTTGCGCTCTTCGACCGAGCCAACAAAGAGGATGTAGCGTTTAGGTAAGCCATATCGTGATGCGGTTTGGGCTGCTTCTTCGGAGGATATCGGGTGGTAGTGAGTATCGACGCCTTCGTAAATGACATGCACTTGGCTGTGTGGTATCCGCAGGTGATTCACAATATCAGTTCGCGAAGTTTGGCTAACAGCAATCACGGCGTCCACGCGGGGCAGGACGCGCGGCAGCCAGTAGCGGTAAATGAGCATGTCCGACCACGTGCTATGCCCTGGACAACTCCAGGCAAACACATCGTGGATGGTAACGACAGTCTTGGCACCGTCCGCTCCAAAGAGAAAGGGCGTCACGCCGGTGGGGTCGTGGACGATGTTCACTTGCAGGCGGCGAGCCCCCCGTGGGATAAGCACATTGCCCAGCGTCACCAAGCCCGGCAGCCTGCTGCAACTTGGCAAGGAGGCGACCCGGGAGCCGGTTTCCTGAGCCAACGAGCCCACCCCGCCTGCTGCCAGCAAGTGCACCTCATGCCCACCAGGCAGCGCGGCAAGCGTACGTGTCAGTTCCACTGTATAGCGGCTGATGCCACTTAAGGGGCGGTCAAGGCCATAGGCGAGCAATCCAATACGCATTCTTCCTCGGTCTGTTGTCCGCCATCGCGATCCCTCTGGAGAAGGCACAGATCATTGCGGGAATAGTTTTCCCATGTTTAGTAATGAAGCAGCGCCGGCGATGCCAAGGATCTGGGCGCAGTGTGAGTAAAGTTCCCCTTTAATCACTGGCCGGCGCTCCCTTTTGGGTACAGAAAAGACAGGCTCAGCGGCATCAATACTGCGTACAAAGGCATGAGCAATCGTACTTCATACCATACGCCCCAGACCATAATGGTAAATATATGGGGAACAGCGATTAATGCTGCTCTCTTGCAGAAAGGCGGGGCGTGCTTGTATCCGAGTAGTGCAAAAACCCATGCCACGCCCAAGAAGAGGCTGCCATGCAATATTGTCTCCATTGGATGAGGAGGCTGCAAGTTCCACAGCCAGATCTCCTTGAGCGTAAGAACGTACGGAGCCTGACCCAGCCGCAGCCGTAAGCCAACAAAGATGCTAAGCCAAATACCGCCACAGATGCCAAACCAGATCAGTGCGCGCCGACCTCGTGGGTGGTGAAAGTCCACACTGGTCATGAGCAAGGCCAATGGGATAAGGTAGGCAGTCTCTCTGGTAAGCGCTGCCAATGCGGTAAGTGGGCATAAGGCTAGGTACCGGCCTTTGCATATGAGCAGCAAAGCTGCAGTAACTAGAGCAGCTTCTAGGAAACTCCAAGGCTGGAACTCTCGCAGGGCGATAGACATCGTGGCTGCTACGAACAGCACTGCCACAAGCGAGGGCTCGTGATCAAACCATTGATGCAGGTAAAGGAACAGCAATGTTAGCAAAAGAGCGATCGAGAACCAATGGTATAGCCCATAGGCTAGGAGGAAAGCCTGCCTGGTTGGTAGAAACAGGGAGGCAATCCTTGCTACTGCCTCTGTGCAGAACGGAACGAGGATGCGATAGCGGTAGGGCGCCAGAGCACTTCCATTCAGGATTGATGAAACGCGAGATTGGATTCGAAGTGAAGCATCGGGCCAACATGGGAAAAATACGCATAAGCAATGGTGGCGGACACGGACAGGATGAGTGCCAAGGTTGTACCCAACGATTTCCGGTACAGAGGTGTGGTTTGGCAATCTCCTGTGCTCCCATGCTCTGGAATACTACGTGGTGCCATCAATGTATCATCACTCCGACTTGGCGGGACTTCGGTGGGCTTGTGCACATCGAAGAAGTCACGTTTCCCATCAAGAGGCAGGCCTTTCGTTCATCACCTCTGGTAGGGCGTGCGCGGGCGCAAGTGGTAATGTGCCACGGTGCCGTTGTCATATACTCGGTTTTCGTAGCGTACATCAACCAGAGGCTGTCCGGTCCTTTGCGACAGGGCTTGATCCATATCAGACAACATCAAGTCACGCGTATTGACCTCTACCAACGTGGAATCAGCGATGTTGTGCGTGCGTGCGCCAAATCCTGCTGCCACGGCACGGGCAAACGTTCGGATCACGCTAGGTCCAAACCAGACACTGACATAGCGCGCATGGTTCTCCACCCACTGTACCATCTGCTCCTCCTGAGGCGTCCAGAAATTCCAGTAACTCGCCAGCCATGGTTCGTTGGTTGCCTTGAGCAGGGAAGCAGCGCTGGGCCAGGCGGTCAAGAGGCAGAAAATGACTGCCCAGATAGTGCGCGTCCAACCAGGCTTCCGTGCATGCCAGAACCTTGTCAGGTAACTGGAGACCAGTGGCGAAGCCAACAGCATCATAGCCGGGAACAAACGAACCTGCAGGTTGCCGATAGGTCCGCCAGCCATGGCGAACAGGAGGCTGAGCACCAATTGGGCGCCAAAGCCACCGTACAACAACCACAGCAGGAATTGTCCTGCCAGTTCAGGGGGCTGCCGCTCCCGCAGCAAGCGCACGCCGGTCTGCGTCCAGATAAGAAATGAAAGCAGGGCTATGATCCAGGTGGGTGAGGTTACTCCTAGATAAGCCCCACGGCTGATCCATCCACTCTGGACGGCGCTATACGGGTCGTAGCGGGGCTCCATACCCAAGGCTACCGTTGCTGCCCTGTCCGTGGTACGGGCAATCTCTTTCAGGAAATGGGTAGCAGGGGGATAGAGGTAAAAGACCATCAGGAACCAGAGTACCATTGCTGCTGTAGTAACATATGCCAAGCGGTTTATCATGCTGCGGGAGTGTTCACCAGGCTGTCGCCTCCACAATCGGAGCAACACAAGCCCGGCTACTAGGCTGATAAAAACTGCGAGAATGAACGAAGAACCAAAGAACACGTTGCTAGCGATCAGCGTAAATGCGGCGAGGTAGAATAGCCCCACATAGGCAACAAAGCGCGAAGACTGACGCGCAGCAAAGCTCTTGGCTAGTGCAAAAAGGGCGACTATTGCGCCTAACCAGGTTACCTTTTCGTGCGAGCCGCGAAAGATAACAAAGAGGAAATCGGGCTGCAGGAAGAGAAACAGGGCAGCCAGCGCACCTGCCAGCGCATCGCCTGTGAGTGCGTTATACAGCGCATAGGCTGGCAGGATCAAGATGGCTGCTATCACCGGATAGAGGAGGAATTGCAGGTCTGTCAAGCGAGTCCCAGCGATGGAGGCTACAACGAGAGAAACGGACGGATAGGCAAAGCCCATGCTATAGCCGCTTCGGCTGGGCTGCAATGTCCCCTCTTCCATCACGGCAGTGGTCGCGGCTGTCAGAGCAGCGGTATCCGAATCGCTCCAACGCCCTGCAAAGCGCAGCACGAAATAACTGCCTGCCACGATTGCATACAAGAGCAAGAGGTGCGCGATTGCCTGTGAAGAAGATCGGTGAGTACGGGGGGAATTCATGCGCATTCCTCAAAATGTATAGGCACTTGTCTCCGGACCAGCCACCAGTCCAGAAACTGGACAATGGCTAGGCTGGCAAAGATAACGAGCGCAGGAACCATGGGTAAGGTATAACGGAC
>JBMFPM010000241.1:0-3989 GCA_049969135.1 Anaerolineae bacterium | reverse complement strand
CGCGTACGTTGAGTAATGTAGCTCCTTGGCCAGCGAAGGATGCGCTTGGCATATCCTCAGCACTGGCCGAGGAGCGGACGGCGACTGGGATAGGCTGTTGCCTTTCATTGGCTGTCAGTCTGTGGTAGGCGCTCAGGATGGTTTCGCGTACCGCATCGCCCAGACATCCAGACCGGATTCGCTGCTGGAGTTCCCGGGCTGTAATTTGCACCTGGGCAGGTGATAGATGAGCCAAAGCTTGAATATATTTTTCTAACGCATTTATGGCTACGAAATCTTGGTAAGCGGTTGTAGTTATGCAAAAACCAGCCGGCACAGGGAAACCAGCCTGTGCGATTTGAGCCAGGTTGAACGCCTTGCCGCCAACTAGGGCGCGGTCTTCCGATGTGATTTCCTCAAGCCATCGTACGATGTACATGACTATTCATAGCGAATGTGATAGAATAGGAATTGGCTATGTTTCCAATAGATGTTTCGAAACCGGAACGTTTCTTGCAATTGCTTGACTTTTCGCTCCATAGCCTCTTGCAAACCTATGGGCATGCCTTTATGCGCCGCGTTGTCCTGCATCATCCGCTCCGTACATTGTATGGCTTCTGGCGCTATTGGCGTGCCCTGGGAAATGATACGCCCGAAGCTCGCGTACTCTTTCTGGACGGAGAGGAGGCATTTGTGTGCCGTGCAGCCAGTGCTGGAGAGCGACTGCTGGTGGGCACGGGATTCTGCCAAAAGCCGCTCCGCATCACCCTGTCCAATGGAGCTCAGAATCCGACAATCAATGATGGTTGCCCTGCAGGGCGCTTCAGCCATGACTGTCTGTACCTCTCGCGCCTAAAACTAAGCTCAGCCAGCGAACCCTCAGTACACCCTGCCTGCAACGATTGTTCCATCCGTATCCTGGGCCACGCAGCGTTGCGCGCAGGAGCGAGCTTTGTGGTGCTGACCTCCGCGCTGGATATTGCCCATGACATCTTGTTCCCTGCGCTGGAGGAGCGGCGCTTCACCCACATCCTCTTTGCCATCTGTCCCTATTCGGTAGAGCCAATGAGCCTGGCATTGCTCATCTGTGGCTTGGAAGGTTATCTGTTCCATTATCAGAGCGGCTCTTGCGCCAATTACCAGCAATGGCTCCGTGCGGATAGGGGCGACAAACCTGAGCGTACAGTCCTCTCACTACAAAGCCAGGCCCATTTGCTCCGTTTGCTGGAGACGATTGCTGCTTACCGCTGTCTCTCTCACAGTATACAGCCAACCCGCTATCAACAAGTAGAACACATCTTTCAACCACATTAATGTGGCTTTTACAATTGTAATGCGGAAGTTAGGAGAGGGCAAGAACCTATGCCATTTTGACTCTACTGTAGATTCCCTGCTATAATCGCGCCAATGTGTGCATTCGACGGTACTGCTGATAGGACGCTTGTTTTAGCTTCTAGTTCCCCAAGGCGCAAGGAGCTATTGACTCTCCTGGGCTTGCCTTTCTCCGTGCATCCTGCCGATGTCGAGGAGGTAAACCATATCGGTGAGGATGCAGCGACCATGGTGATGCGTCTGGCACAAGCAAAGGCTCGTGCTGCATGGGCAAGTGGCGCGCACGGCTTGATCGTGGCTGCGGACACGGCTGTTTTCCTGGATGGTGAGGTCTTGGGCAAGCCTAGAGACCCAGCGGATGCAATAGCTATCTTGCGCCGTCTGCGTGGGCGATCCCATTTGGTCTTTAGCGGCGTGGTTTTGCTCCATACCCCATCTGGGCAGATGCACACCGACTTGGTGCAGAGCACCGTATGGATGCGCGATTACACAGATGCCGAGATCGCAGCATATGTCGCCAGCGGTGATCCCTTGGACAAGGCAGGGGCGTACGCGATTCAATACGCCGATTTCGCCCCGGTGGCGCGTATCGAGGGCTGCTACGCCAATGTGATGGGATTGCCTCTCTGCCATCTGTACCGCATGTTGCGCGAGTTTGGGGTTGCTCCAAACCAGACTCCGGTTGCTGCCTGTGATCAATTCAACCGGCGCAAATGCGCTGTCGCCGCACAAATCCTCAGGGTATAGTTGGAGTTGCGCATGAAAAGCTACGGTAGTCAGAGCATGGTTGAGCCATTGCGTAAGGTGCTGGTCAGGCGCCCTGATGAGGCTTTTGGTAACGCTGACCCTTTGCGCTGGCACTATACGGCTCGTCCCAATCTGGAGATTGCCTGCCAGGAGCATGATGCGCTGGTTGCTATCCTGCGCCAGAGTGGGGCAGAGGTGATTTACCACGACGAGTTCTTGCCCGATCATGCAGATGCGATCTTTGTACACGACCCAGCGATTGTTACCGACCAGGGAGCCGTGATCCTGAAGATGGGCAAAGCGTTGCGCGAGGGTGAAGAGGCAGCGATGGCACGTTGTTTTGAGAGGTTGGGGATACCTATTCTCTATACGTTGCATGGCGGGGCACGGGCAGAAGGTGGTGATCTGCTGTGGCTGGATCACGACACACTGGCTGTAGGACAGGGATTCCGCACCAATGCCGAGGGGTTGCGTCAACTGCAGGAAGCCCTGCGTGGGCTGGGAGTCGAGGTTGTGCCAGTTCCACTGCCCTATTTCGGCGGTGCTGAGGCTTGCCTGCACCTCATGTCGCTTATCAGCCTGGTTGACCATGATCTAGCGGTAGTCTATCTACCTCTGCTGCCCGTGCCTTTCTGGCAGTACTTGAGGGACCGCGGCATGTACTTTGTCGAGGTACCCGATGAGGAATTCCCGACCATGGGCCCCAACGTACTAGCATTAGCGCCACGCCAATGCGTGATGCTGGAGGGCAATCCGGTCACCAAGCGCAGACTGGAAGAGGCAGGGTGTCAGGTATTCACCTTCAAAGGCAATGAAATCTCGCTTAAAGCGGAAGGCGGGCCAACATGCCTGACGAGGCCCATCCTGCGCTACCCATCCTCAAACAGCGGCACGAACTTGAACTGAGTAACATCCACTAGGCCCTTGTCAGTGAGCTTGAGTGAGGGGATGACAGGCAAGGCCAGGAAGGACAGGGTCATAAACGGATCGTGCAAATTCGAGCCCAGTTCATGGGCAACGGTCAGCAACTCCTTCAGGGCGGCATTTACTTCTTCGTAGGGGCGGTCAGACATGAGCCCCGCAATGGGCAGCGGCAGTGAAGCCAGCACTTGCCCATCCGCTACGGCGACGAGCCCTCCACGCAAGCGTTCAACCTCATGAGCGGCAAGCAGCATGTCTTCGTCATTGGTGCCCACGATGACCAGGTTGTGCGAATCGTGCGCGACAGAGGAAGCTAGCGCGCCCCGCTTTAGTCCCAGTCCCTTGACAAAGCCCAGCCCCACGTTTCCTGAAGCGAGGTGACGCTCAATGACTGCCATTTTCAGGATGTCCCGCTCCACGTCTGCCACCGCAAAGCCATTTTCGTTCTTGACCTCTTCCAGGAGGCTGTCGGTAACGATTTCATTGGGGACGATGCCGATCACTTTCATCCATTTGCCGGCCGCAGGCACTTTCAAATCATCGGATGCGTGCCAGTTGATGTTCATGGAACTGCGCAGAGGAACATCCTTAGGCTTTTGCGCCAAGGGCAACAGCTTGCCCTCCTTTGCCACCATCTGTCCGCCACGGAAAACCATCTGTACGTTGAAATCGGTCAGGTTATCCAAGACCACCAAATCCGCGCGCATACCTGGGCCAATGGCCCCTTTGTCCTTGAGTCCAAAGTAGCGCGCCGTATTGATGGTAGCCATCTGAATGGCGATGATGGGATCTAGGCCGAGTTGGATGGCTTTGCGGATGACAAAATTCATGTGGCCTTCATTGAGCAGATCGGGAAGGTGGCGGTCATCGGTAACAAACATGCAGTTGCTAGCATTGCTCCTTGTGACCAAAGGCAGCAAGCTCTCCAAGTTGCGCGCAGTAGTTCCCTCGCGGATCATGATGTGCATGCCCAATTGCAATTTCTCGCGCGCTTCTTCGATGGTGGTGCA
>JBMFPM010000240.1:0-4012 GCA_049969135.1 Anaerolineae bacterium | reverse complement strand
TCGCCTCCGCAACAGCCACTTCCTCTGCCGTCGCTCCCGCCAGCAGATCATCCAACTCTGCTTGCACTACCGCTACCGCAGCATCCGCCACTTCATACTTGCCCTTTGCCGCATTCGCCTTGGCTCGGTATGCCAACGGTTTCTGTCTCATGCCTTCCAGGTGCTGCACTGCAGTCTCTGCAGTCCGTTTGTCAGCCTGTGCGGCCAAAAGCGCCGCCTCTGCTGCCTGTGCCTGAAACTCCAAAACGCGCCGTTCAGTGCTGTTCCATTCGGCATGGTCAGCCAAATAGCGCGTACGATAGTAATTCGCCTTTGCCTGTTCCACATTCTGTTCAGCCAGCGCTAGCTGCGCTTTTGCTTCCAAAATCTGCTTCTGTAACTCCTGCAACTCCTCCAGTTCCCGCTGCGCAGTTTGCCAAGCAGCATAAGCCTCATCTCGTTGTGCCTTCGCCATTGCGAACTGCGCCTGCTTGATGGATACCTCCTCAGCCCGTGGTTTGCTCTGTACAAGATCAAGCTCGGCTTGCGCCGCTTTTACTGCAGCTTCAGCTTGGCGCACAGCCGCTTGAATCGCTGTGCTATCCAATACCACCAACACCTGACCAGAATGCACTTCCTCGCCGGCCTGCACAGCCACCTGGCGTACCGTACCTTGGAACTCGGAGGCAATCCGCACCTCTTCCGCCTCAATCACCCCGCTCGCTTCCAAAGGATCTTTCGCCTGAATGCGGACCCCACCGGCAAACAGCTCTGTAATCGCCAAAAGCAGAAGGCAGGCCATAAGCAAACACGCCATACGGAACACGCCATACGCAATACGGTACACGGAACAATCATCTCCCCTCATAATACCACTCCTCACTCATCACCCTCTCACTCAAACCTCGCATCCGCCGCCATACCCGGCTTGAGCAACCCTTCCTCATTGGGCAGTGAAATCTCCACCGCATAGACGGTATTGACTCTCTCCTCCTTCGTTGCCACGTTGCGCGGCGTAAATTGCGCTTGATCTGCAATGCGCACCACGCGCCCTTCAAAAGTGCGCCCAGAATAGGCATCCACCCTGACCGTTACTCTCTGATTCAGCGCAACCTCGCCCAAGCGATTCTCCGTTACGTATACGGTCAATTTGACCTGCATTAGGTCTGCCAAACCTAGTATCTTACCACCCGGCGCCACGACCTCGCCGATATGAACCGCCTTGGAGAGCACCGCGCCGCTGCTAGGCGCACGGATGACCATTTCGTCTCGTTGTGTTAGCAGCGCATCCAAGGCTGCTTGTGCCTGCTCTACACGTGCACGAGCAGCAGCTAATTGCTCTTCCGTAGCTCCTGCCTCATAAGCATCCAGTTGCGCTTGCGCTAGCTCCACCGCTGCCTGCGCTTCTTTGACCGCTGCTTGAGCAGTGACTACTTGCGCCTCCAATTGTATAGGATTAGCCAGCATACTGCGCCAGTAAGCCAAAAGCGCTTTGGCATCCTCTAAGCCGGCACTGGCTGCATTGACCCCTGCCCAAGCCTGCCACCAATCGTAAGGAGCCAACTGTAGCTCTTGTGGCATCTTGGGCGGTGGTACCGGATATGGCCAGTTACGAATCTGATCCTCAGTGTACTCGGCAAGATCCTTAGCCACTTCTGCAGCATCCTTCAACGCTGCCGCCTGCTCCAGACGATATTGGGCAGCTTCCACGCGAATCTCGCTAATAGCTACTTGCATCTCCAACTCCTGTGGCTCATCCCGCAGCTTTTGGGCATCAGCCAGCGCCTGCAATGCTGCCTCATAGCCAGCCTTTGCTTGCACCAAGCGCGCCTTTGCTATGGCAATAGTGCCAGGCCTAACGCCTGCTTCTATTTGCTTTAGCGCTGCTTGAGCCACAGCAAGCTGTGCTCGCGCCACTTCTATCTGAGCATCTAGTAATTCCGTATCTAGTGCTGCAACTTCTTGCCCTGCAACAACTGCATCGCCTTCATTCACGGCAATAGAAGCTATCCGCCCTCCATAAAGCGAGGAAACCACCACCTCTTCCGCAGTAATTACCCCAGACGCTTCCAATGCATCAGAGTTGGATCGTGTCAGCAACGCCGTATTCCCCTTTGCCTTGTAGCAAACAGTTGCCACAAGCAAACTCATCAACACCAGGATCAATAACCCTACCAGTCTACCTTTATGCTGGTTCATGCCCCACTCCTTCCATCTCACTGTGTCAGCGACAATATTGAGAGAATTTCAACCTTTTAGAAACCCTGCGCACATTCGAAATGAATACATCCTCGAGCGAAGGAGGAATCCAATCTATACTCTGTACGACGATGCCCTCCGACTGCAACAGAGAAGCGATTGCGGACATAGCCTTTTGAGCATCCTCCACAACCACATGCACCAATGCCCCATAGAGAGCCACTTCTTCCACCGGCAGCAATCCTTCTTTCTGAGCCATGCGTAGCACACGCATCGCAGCCTCGGCATTGGAGCAATCAATCTCTACCACTTGTCCTCGCATCTGGTTAGCCTTCAACTCCGATGGTGACCCCAAGGCAATCAATCGTCCATCGCTGATGAAACCTACACGCTGGCAATGCTCAGCCTCATCCATATAATGGGTAGTAACAAAAACCGTGGTGCCTTGTCTAGCTAGGGTATAGATAAGCTCCCAGAAACTTCTTCGAGAGGACGGATCCACCCCTGCCGTAGGTTCATCCAGGAATACCAAGGCCGGCTTGTGGATGATCGCACACCCCAGAGCTAAGCGCTGCTTCCAACCACCTGACAGATTTGCTGTTAGTTCATTCTCTCGTCCTTGCAACCCTGCCATAATGACAATTTCTTCACGGCGTCGTGCCAGTTCTCGGGCGCTCAATCCGTACACTCGCCCATAAAAGTGGATATTCTCTACTACAGTCAGGTCTGGATAGAGCGTGAACAACTGCGACATGTACCCTACACGGGCCTGCATCGCTTTTGCTTCCCTGGGCACCTCATATCCCAAGACCTCGACCTTGCCGCTGGTGGGATGCAATAAACCTAACAACACGCGTATTGTGGTCGTCTTTCCTGCGCCATTGGGGCCTAAGAAACCAAAAATCTCCCCACGCGGCACAGTGAAACTAACGCCATCTACTGCAGTAAATGTCCCGAATCGTTTTGTGAGGTTTTCTACAACAATGGCTGGCGTCGCATTCATAAACCTTCTCCGCTACCACTTGCATGCTGTCTTCTGATCAACGAGACAAAAGCCTGTTCCATGCGGGGCGTAACCTGCCGCATGTTGCTGACCGCAATGCCCTGAGCCACCAGAGCAGCCTCTATCTGAGGCATGCGTTGCTGCGCATGATCCACAAACACATGCAATAAATCGCCATAGGTCTGTACTTCCAGCACTCCTTCCAATTGCACCAGGATATCTCTTCCTGCGTACAGTTCGGAGGGCCGCAGTTCGACCAACTCTCCTGGCACCATGCGCTTGATCTCTTCTGGTGTGCCACAGGCAATCAAACGCCCCTCATGCAATAACCCTACGCGGTGACATCGTTCAGCTTCATCCATGTACGGCGTGCAAACAAAAATCGTCAGCCCCCGCTCTGCCCGCAACTCGGAAAGCAGATTCCAGAACTCACGTCTGGAGACCGGGTCCACACCCAGTGTTGGCTCATCTAGGAACACTACCTCCGGCTGGTGCACCAGCATACAAGCCAAAGCCAGTTTTTTCTTCATCCCACCAGATAGATGCGCCGCCAAGCGCCCCTGGAACTCTTCCAAGCGGGCAAAACGCAATAGCCGGGGGATGCGCTCCTGTTGCTGGTCGCGGGTCAAGCCATGCACCTGGGCAAAGAACTGCAGATTTTCCCGTACGCTCATGTCACCATAGAGTGCGAATTGCTGAGGCATATAGCCAGCGCGTAGGTGAATCTGCGGAAATTCTCTGACGGTATCAAAACCGGCTACTCTCGCCTCTCCCCTATCGGGGAGCAACAAGCCATTGAGCAAGCGCAAAGTAGTCGTCTTGCCTGCCCCA
>JBMFPM010000239.1:0-4034 GCA_049969135.1 Anaerolineae bacterium | reverse complement strand
GGCATTATGGTCATGGTCACCCGCGAAAAAGAGATCTTTGGCGCGTTGGGAGTGAGGCTGATCAAAGAGAAGCCAAGCCCCAAGAAAGAGGAACAAGTATTACTCGATACCAGTGTGATTATTGATGGGCGTATTGCAGACATCAGTCAGACTGGATTCATCCATGGTACGATCGTCATCCCACGCTTTGTGCTCAACGAATTGCAGCATATTGCAGATTCCCCTGACGTCTTGCGGCGCAATCGCGGCCGACGCGGGCTGGATATGTTGAACAAACTGCAGAAGGAGTCTCGTGTCCCCATTCAAATCGCGGAAATCGATGTCCCTGATGTTCACGAGGTGGATGAAAAGCTGGTCCGGTTAGCTCGGGATTTGGATTGTCCCATTATCACCAATGATTACAATTTGAACCGTGTGGCAGAACTGCAGGGCATCAAAGTGCTCAATATCAATGAATTGGCTAATGCAGTGAAAACGGTGGTGTTGCCAGGGGAAAGCATTACCGTGCACATTATCCAGGAGGGCAAGGAATTGGGGCAAGGCGTGGGCTATCTGGATGATGGCACCATGGTTGTCGTAGAAGAAGGGCGGCGTCACATTAACGAAACAGTAGAAGTTACCGTTACGCGCGTGTTGCAAACGGTAGCTGGCCGCATGATATTTGCGCAATTGGCAGGCAAGAAATAACAGAATCTAGGCGCTATTTACATCATGGTTGATGTATCATGGCTATTGTAACCTTATCACGACAACTAGGCGCTGGTGGCTCAGAAATAGCTGCTGGTGTCGCCAAGGCACTTGGATTGCGCATCATTGACCGCGAGGCCATTGACTGTGCTGCATTGGAAGCAGGTGTGCCGGAGATCGCTTTGCATGAACTGGGCTACGAGGGTCGGCGTGGTTTGATGCAGAGAATCTTGGATGCGCTCAAAACCTCGCCTGCTATTCCTAGCATCGTTGAGATGGAGCGGCGAGAGTCTGTCTTGCCCATTACCATGACCACACGGGGAATCTTTACCCCGGCCATGCCGCTCCTGAGCGCAGCTATGGAAGACTATGTGCGTATTGTCGGCATGGTGATCCTGAATATAGCCAAAGAGGGGAATGTCCTGATTATTGGCCGCGGCAGCCAAGTGTTGCTGAAAGACAACCCAGAAGCATTACACGTCAAGGTGATTGCTCCGCTGCCGCGCCGTGTAGAAAAACTGATGCGCACAGAAAACATTACCCAGCGCGAAGCCACACAGCGTATCCTAGCTAGCGACCAAGCGCGTGCGGAATACCTGCGGCGTTACTACGGGGTCAACTGGCTTGATCCCCAATTGTATGACCTGGTGATCAACACCGGGCGGATATCCATTCAGACGGCTGTCCAATTGGTGGTGATGGCACAGGTACAGCGAGTGATTCCAGAGGGTTCATAGTTGGTAATGGGTGATGAGTGAGAAATGATGAGTGAGGAGTGAGGAGCGGTAGGTGGTGAAAAGATGGGCTTGAAAGTCTACAATACGCTAACACGACAGAAAGAAGATTTCATCCCTTTGCAGCCGGGTGAAGTCAAAATGTATGTTTGTGGGCCGAACCTATACGGCCCAGCACATGTAGGGCATGCTATGTCCTACATTGTCTTCGATACGATTAAACGGTATTTGCGCTATCGGGGCTATCGTGTGAAGCATGTGCAGAACTTTACCGACATCGAAGATCGCATCATCGAGACGGCACACTCATTGGGCATTTCGGTCAGGGAGTTGGCTGACCGATATATTGCACGCTTTTTTGCAGAAATGGATGCCCTGAATGTCCAACGCGCAGACCATCACCCCCGCGCGACAGAGGTGATCCCCAAGATTATCGAAATCATCCAGGGTCTGATCGAAAAGGGGTATGCATATCAAATTGACGGCGATGTCTATTTTCGCGTGACACGCTTTCCAGACTATGGCAAACTGTCCAAGCGTTCGCTAGAGCAAATGGAGGCTGGGGCACGGGTCGAAGTGGATGAGCGCAAAGAGCATCCCATGGATTTTGCCCTTTGGAAAGCATCGAAAGAGGGCGAACCTTCCTGGGATAGCCCATGGGGCAAGGGCAGGCCGGGGTGGCATATCGAGTGTTCTGCAATGTCCATGCAATTCCTGGGGGAGCAACTCGATATCCATGGCGGTGGGCAGGATGTGATTTTCCCCCACCATGAGAATGAAATTGCCCAATCTGAAGCCTATACGGGCAAAGTGCCTTTTGTCAAATACTGGATACACAATGCGCTTTTGCGTCTGCGCGAGGGCGAGGAGAAAATGACCCGCCACTTGGGCAATTTCATCAGCGTACAGGAAGCTCTACAGAAGTATAGCACAGATGCCATTCGCCTTTTTATCCTTTCCTCCCACTACCGCAGCCCTCTGACCTGGAAAGAGGAAAATGTCCTGGCTGCGGAGCGCGGGGCGGAAAGGCTGCGCGTCGCGCTGAAGGATTACTCCGCGCCCCCACCAGCTAGTCCAGGTGATGCTCTATGCGAGGAGGCAGAAGCGGCTCGCCGTGAATTTATTGCAGCTATGGATGATGACTTTAACACGCCGCGTGCTGTTGCGCAAGTTTTTGAGTTGGCGCGGATGATTAACCAGGCACGGGACAGTGGGGTACCCTCTGATTCACTTGCCTATGCTCAGAGCATCTTGAAGGAACTGACGGATGTGCTAGGGTTAACTTTGAAAGGGTTGCCCGGACCAACGGAAGCGGAACCCTTCATTGCTCTCTTGGTCGAGGTGCGCAGTCAGTTGCGCGCCGCAAAGCAGTGGGCCCTTGCCGACAGGATTCGTGAGCGCTTAGCAGAGCTGGGGGTTATCCTGGAAGACAGCCCGGAAGGAACTAGGTGGAAGTATTTGCTCTCCTGAAAAGGGGGTGAGATGATTCATCTTTTGCGCACACCCGCTGATGCACAACAGATTTAGGAGATGCTAGAAGCTCTCGGCAGTTATATCAAATTGGCTGTTGGACATCCGACGTGGTATCCTGGCTGGAGGAGGAATGCTTCATGCCGACTGTGAAGCAGCATTGCTCGACGATGGCAGCCAACAGGAAGACATCTGGGGTGCTGACTGGATTCCTTCCACGAAGGAGATACGTTATGAGGCGCTGATTAACATCAGGCCGACTCAGAATAATTGTGCCATGGAGATTCTTGATCCCTCGATTCGTGCGCAAGTGAGTGAGATTGTGCGATACCTGTTAGGAGCTGTATGAGAGATTGGGTGGCGTTGCGTGAAAGATACGAGCGCAGTGAATTGCCTATCCGTTTAGGGGGATTAGCAGCCAATTTAGCGCGCATTTGTTCATTTTCCGATCACCCAGCCCATAGTAAGGTGGTCGAGGATATAGTGGATGAGACCAAGTTCCTTATCGAATGGGTGGCACCTAATGTAAGTCTGGACGTCCAAGCGGCGTTGGTCGAGCTCCAAGTTCAATTAGCGCGCTGGCAACGCAAGTGGCCAACAATCTGGCATGATCCCCAACAACGTAAGATAGTAGCAGAACAATCTCGCATCTGGTCACAACGTGTGTTGCAGTTCTCTGGTTTACTGTCTTGAATATGCCAGTGATGCTGTTTATGTTGGGACGCTCAGTGAATCAACTGTTTCGGGGCAGAGCACTGTGTTAGAAGTATTGTACGGGCGCAATGCAGTGCATGAGATGCTCCGCGCTGGGCGCCGCCGCTGTGCAAAGGTATGGGTAGCTGAAGGAGTGCAAGAAGGTGGCACTGTAGCTCTCATCCTGGCTCTTGCAACGCAAAATGGTGTTCCCATACAGCGCATTCCTCGCCAACAATTGGATAACCTCGGAGCAGTGAATCACCAAGGTGTTGCTGCTCAAGTGTCGTCTTATCCCTACGTGGATGTGGATGATATGCTCGACTTGGCGCGCCAGCGCAATGAACCCCCTTTTCTTCTCCTCCTTGATTCGGTGCAGGATCCCCAAAACCTGGGGACCTTGCTGCGCACCGCTGAAGTGGTTGGGGTGCATGGCGTGGTGATCCCCCG
>JBMFPM010000238.1:0-4091 GCA_049969135.1 Anaerolineae bacterium | reverse complement strand
TCCCACATCAGAGCCAGTCCATTGGCAGCGGTAGCTGTCATAACTCGTCCACCGGCTGCCGCAGCGCCAATACAGGCGCTCATCGCAGCGTGCTCGCTCTCTACAGCAATGAATTCTGTGTCCACTTCACCATCAGCCACGTACTGCGAAAAAGTCTGTACTATGGCCGTCTGTGGCGTGATGGGATAGGCAGCAACGACATCAGGATTGATTTGCCGCATCGCCTGTGCCGATGCATGTGCCCCCTCCAGGGCCATCTTTGTGGATACGACCATTTCTCCTATAGCCTCCTCTACAGCTTCTCTTCCACCATCTGGATCACTTTGCCTGCCTTACCGGTATATTCGTGGGCATCCACCTTAACCGGGCATTCATTCGCGCAGATACCACAGCCCTTGCAGTGATCATAGTCGAACCTGACCCAACGGCCGTTCTCGACAATGATGGCAGAATCTGGGCAATACACCCAGCAAATCAGACAGTGGGTGCATTTGCTCATATCATGTACTGGGCGTAATACGCGCCAGGTACCTGTGTTGTATTCTGCCGTGGACCCGGGTTCCAAAACAAGGCCACCAATAGTAGCTTCTTTCCAAGTTGCATTTTCCCTTGCCATATCTACCCCTCTTTTACTTCTTCGTAAGCCCTACGCAGGGCTTTTAGGTTATTTTCGACTACTTCAGCGCGTAGCTTTGCGCCAAGTTTCTCCTGCACCAGATGCAGTGTCTTTTCCAGGCTAACCAAGCTCGTCGCTCGAATAATGGCACCCAGCATCAAGGTGGCGGGGATGTCGCGTTTGATCGTTTCCAGCGCAATCCGCGTAGCATCTACCGTGAAAACCTTGATCTTGTTGTCTTTGAGCCCCAAACGTGCCCGGATTTGCTCAGGCGTTTCTGGCGTGTTAATGATCAATATGCCATCTTCTGCTAGCCCCTCTGTGACGTCTACGACGCCCAGCAAATTAGGATTCACCACAACGACTACCTCGGGGTTGAGGATTTGGCAGTGCAATTCAATGGGCTCATCGCTGATGCGAGTATAAGCCTTGATCGGCGCCCCCATGCGCTCTGGGCCGTATTCTGGGAAAGCCTGGAAATATTTGTTCTCTTTCAGCGCCGCTTCAGCCAGCAACTCACTGGCAGTGACAATTCCTTGTCCTGCGCGCCCATGCCAACGAATTTCTGTTAACTTGGCCAATGTTACCCTCCTCAATTATAGTGATTCATAATAAAAGCTAAGCGCAATAATCGAAGTGAAGTGGTACTTGCCCAGCACCATCCGAGTTTTGCGCACAGCCTCAGGTAGATTCCGTCCTTCTCGGCGGAGGAAAGAGGGAAGGTTTGCGGGGTTGCATGCGCTCCAGTTTTTCCTGGCACTTGATACAAGTTGTAGTATGGGGCATCGCAGCTAGCCTAGCCGGGTCAATCGGCTCACCGCAAATCTCGCAAATACCGTAGCCACCTTTCTCCGCCGCTCGCAAAGCACGTTCGATCGCGGCCAATTTTCGCTCCAAGGTCTGAATGATGGCCATGGTCTTTTCTCGCTCATAAATGTCAGCAGCCGCATCTACCGAATCTTCGCCGCTTTCTGTGATGCGTTCTACCTCAGCCTCTAAATAGCTCCGGAGGCGTTTCAACTCGGCCTGTGTCCGGTCTCGCTCCACCTGTAATTTCTTAATCTTCTCTGTGGTCATCTCACTGCTCAGAAAGTATTAGAACTTGATCAGGGAGAAAACATTATAGCCTTGAAGTTTTTCCATGCCTTTCAAATAGGTGAGATCAACGAGAAAAACAATGCTCACAATTTTGCCTCCGAGCTTTTCGATGAGCTCAGCGGCAGCCTTTGCTGATCCTCCCGTAGCCAGCACATCATCTACCAGCAATACACGTTGGCCCGGTTGAATGGCATCTTTGTGAATCTCCAGGGTATTGGTACCGTACTCCAACGTATAACTGGCGCTGATTTTCTCCCAGGGCAATTTGCCTGGCTTGCGGATGGGCACAAAACCTGCCGCCAATTCGTATGCCAATGGAGCCCCGAAGATAAATCCCCGCGCCTCAATGGCTGCCACGATATCGATCTCTTCATCCAGAAAGCGATCCACTAGAGCGTCAATGGCTTCCTGAAAGGCATCTGGGTCTTTCAGCAAGGTAGTAATATCTTTGAACAAGACCCCCTTGACAGGAAAATCTGGTACATCGCGGATCATTTTTGCCAGGTCCATATATACCCTCCCTTTATTCAATGTGGCACACAGGCCCGAAACCGCGCACGATTGTATCAGAAAATGGCAAAATAAGCAAGTTGGCGCATTCATTGTTCATTGCAACCTGGGCTTTTGCCAGACCTCTAGGAATGCGATATACTAGACACGTGCTGAATCGCTGTGTACGCGGGAAAACAGTGGGCATGCCTATTATACCTAGCATGGCACAAGGCGGGATTAGCTATTTGTTTGGGAATGAGAAAGGATTGATGTGGAAGCCATTACAGTTGCCATTGAAGCAGCGCGCAAGGCAGGGGAGGTTATCCTGCACCATTTTCAACAACCACAGGAAATCTATCTGAAAGGACCCGGCGACCTGACTACGCAAGTAGATCGCGAAGCTGAGGAGATTATTGTCGATACTATCCGGCAGGCTTTCCCGGAGCATGAATTCCTAGGCGAAGAAGAGCATGCCGCATGCCATGACGCCGAGAATCTATGGGTCATTGACCCACTGGATGGCACGCGCAATTATTCCCTCGGCATTCCCTGGTTCTGCGTATCTATTGCGCTTGCGGTGAAGGGCAGAGCGGTACTCGGTGTAATCTACGATCCAGTGCGTCAAGAGACCTTTTGTGCCGAGGCAGGCAAAGGTGCCTACCTCAACGGCAAGAGAATCCACTGTGCAAAAAAGACGGAGATAGAACGAGCTGTCGCTGCCCTTGGTTTTCTCCCCGCGCGCCATAAGGAAAACCCCGGCTTGGCAGTACCCATGCTCATGCGCTTGCATCCCATGATTGAGGCGATACGCATTATGGGCGCTGCAGCGTTGAATCTAGCCTATGTGGCCTGTGGACGCGCGGATATTTCCTTCCACGATCGTGTCAGTGCCTGGGATATTTTAGCTGGTGCCTTGCTCATTGAGGAGGCAGGCGGAGTTGCCACAGACTTTGCTGGTCAACCAATCACCACTGCATCCCAAAACATTATCGCAGCAAGCAACGCCGCATTTCATACCCAAGTGCTGCAGATTGCTCAGGAAGTGCTTCAAGGACATTCTGCTACAGTGGGGATAGCAGGTCGTATAAATCAGGGTGACCACTGATGATAGAGAAAGGAGTTGAGTGATGATGGAAGAACAGATGAAGGGCACAGCGGAGGAGAAGAAAAGCCAGGACGAATGGGCAGAGATCGCACGGCGCATTGAGGCCCAGATCAAGCGCGACCTCGCTAGTTGGGCAGGTGCAGGAGAAGAGGACAGTTGGGAGGTCATCGGCCGCAAAGCGGAAGCCAGGGTCAGGAGCAAAATGGCCACTGGCTTGGGGGTGTCTCCTGAAGCTTCGTGGGAGGAGATTGGACGCACCGTAGAACAAAAAGTGCGTGCGGAACTAGCACGAGGCCTAGGCGCGACAGAAGGGGCGAGTTGGGAAGAGATTGGGCGGCGTGTCGAGTTGCAGGTCAAAACTGGACTTGGCAAGTGGGCCGATGCCTCTCCCGATGACGATTGGGTGACTATTGGCAACAAGATTGGGGCGAAGATCGAGGGCATCCTAAAGGAAGTGCTTGGTACGAAGAAAGACGAAGAAAGACCGCCAGAAGCTACCGAACCTACTAGCCAGGAAGATAATAATCAAGCATAGAGATATCCATTGCTCGCTAGCACGCGCGGTTGGCAAAAGAGCGCTTTCCTCCCTGTCCGCAGAGGGACAAAGGGCTGCAGATACACCCAATGAATGAGAATGGAGGGAATCCATGCGCGATGTCGTTATTGTCGAAGCACTTCGCACTCCCGTGGGCAAACGCGACGGCTTGCTGCGGGATTACCACCCGGTGGAGCTAGGTGCCATTGTGTTGCGCGAGTTGTTGCAGCGAACCGGCTTGCAGG
>JBMFPM010000237.1:0-4111 GCA_049969135.1 Anaerolineae bacterium | reverse complement strand
CATGGTGCGATGTCCAACTCGCTGAGGATTACTTTCTCCGTCACCGCGCCGGCTTCTCCCGCACCGCGCAGCACTTCATCTACCAGAACCTCTGTGTTTCCCCCTCGCCGGGGGCTGCCAACAATAGCCAATACTCTTTTGCGCTCTGCCACAGTGGCCTCCTCTTTGCAAAGTTGGCTAATAGTACTTCGAGGCGACTGTGCTGTCAAGCACCATGGGTTCAAGAAGGGGTCTCACGTAACTTGGAAGGAATTCGCCCCAGTTGCGTGGGATTCTTCGCTGCGCTCAGAATGACACGGAGAGGACTTTTTCAACACTCTCTTTCCCTGTTCACTCGCGCATTTTCCGAAGTTGTGCTATAATAAAGTCCTTACGCATGGCAAAATGAAGCAGGAGGTGCAGACATGGAGACACGGCCCTTTGGCAAGACCGGAGCCCGTTTGCCCATTTTGAGCTTGGGCTGCCAGCGCTTGGTGGACGAAGAAGGCTGCAGCGAAGAGGAAGCTGTCGCTATCCTGAACACGGCGCTCGCGCGGGGCATCCGCTACTTTGACACCGCGTGGATTTACTCCGATGGCCAGAGCGAGGAACGCGTGGGCTTGGTGGCAAAGGAGCGGCGCAAGGAGATGTGGATCGCCACCAAGACCTGGGATACCACGCGCGATGGTGCACGACGCCAACTGGAAGAGAGCTTGAAGCGCCTGCAAACGGACTATGTGGACGAGTGGCGCCTGCACAACGTATCGCGCTTCGAACGGCTCGATGCCATGACCGCCAAGGGCGGGGCATTGGAGGCAGCGATCCAGGCACGCGACGAAGGCCTGGTGCGCTTCATTAGCATCTCTGGCCACGGCAACCCACAGGTGCTCATCGAGGCACTGCGCCGCTTCCCCTTTGACACGGTGTTAGTGGCTGTATCAGTGCTGGACCATTTCATCTACAGCTTCGCCGAGGAATTCCTGCCTGTGGCGCAGCAGCAAGGGGTGGGCGTAGTCGGGATGAAGGTCTTTGGCTACAAAGTGCTGGGGCACGTGGCAGAACGTGCCCTGCGCTATTCGCTGGCACTGCCGCTGACCACGGTCATCGTGGGTTGCTCGAAAATGGCGGAACTGGAAGCGGATCTGGCTGTCGCGGAGCGCTTCACCCCGCTGAGCGGCGCCGAGCGCCTGGAGCTATACCGCGAGGTGTTGCCCTTGGTCAAGCCGCAGAACATGCCCTGGAAGGCAGAGGATTGGGACAACCCGGTGGAGTGGAGAAAGCGGGTCGAGCCAGCGGGCCTCCCCCACTGACTCGTCACTCATCACTCGTCACTCATCACTCATCACTTACGTGAGGCTAACATGAACATCCAACACGTGGACGGAAAAGACAAAGGCAAAGTATTCCTCTACGCCCTGAGCACCTGTGGCTGGTGCAAAAAGACCAAAGCTTTCCTGAACGAGCAAGGCGTGGCATACAGCTATGTGGATGTGGACCTGGAGCAGGGCGCAGAGCGCGAGAAAGCACTGGCAGAAGTGCGCCGCTGGAATCCGAGCACCTCATTCCCGACGGTCGTCATCAATGACAGTACTTGTGTGGTGGGATTCCAGCCGGACAAGCTCAAGGAGGCATTGGGGCTATGAGCGACAAGCCTACCCCAGAGCAAGTAACGGCCTTGTATGAGAAGCTCAAGCGCGAGGCGGAGGCGGGAGGCTACCACCTCAATCCGGATGTCGAGTTCACCAGGCAATTGATCGAAGGGTTGCTGGTCAACGAGGCACGTTATGGCTATCCTTCCTGTCCTTGCCGCATCGCTTCGGGGGTCAAGGAAGAGGATCTGGACATCATTTGCCCCTGCGACTACCGCGATGCGGATCTGAATGAATTCGGCGCCTGCTACTGTGCTCTCTATGTCTCTCAGGCGGTGCTCAAGGGCGAGCAGCCCGTGCGCTCTATTCCCGAACGCCGCCCACCGCCAGAGGAGCGGAAGAAACGCCGGGAGCAGCCTGCAGGGGGCATTCCTTCTGCTCTCCCTTATCCGGTGTGGCGTTGCAAAGTGTGCGGCTATCTCTGTGCCCGTGATGAACCGCCGGAAGTCTGCCCTATCTGCAAGGCAAAGAAAGAGCGCTTTGAGCGTTTTCTCTAAAGGGGATATATGTCACGACCCGAGCTAACCTTCTTCTGCGAATTGGAAGCAGAGCGTGTGCAAGCGCTGTTTGCGGATGAGGCGGTCATAGACGGCCTGCGTGCGGTAGAGGGCAGAGTCAGCTTAGGTATCCTCGACCTGAGTGCAGAGCGCGCCGCCGTCGTCCAACTCCTGAACCAGAAGCGCACCCCGGTCACGGCATGGCAACTCTTGCCCAAGGAGCAGGGCTATTGGTTCAACGTGGACAATGCGCCGCAGGCCGCCGCCCGTTACCAGGAGTTCAAGAAATGGACGGCAAAACACCGTTTGCATTGGGATGGCGTGGGTCTGGACATTGAACCGGATATCCGTGAGATGCGCCAGTTGGCGCTGGACAGGCGCAGCTTGCTCCCCGTGTTGCTCAAACGAGGCTTGGACACGGAGCGCCTGCGCCGGGCACAGATGCAGTACCAGACCCTCGTGGCGCAGATCCGCGCCGACGGCTACCGTGTGGATAGCTATCAGATGCCGTTCATTGTAGATGAGCGCCAAGCTGGCTCCACCTTATTGCAGCGCCTGGCGGGGCTGGTGGACATTGTCGTGGACCGCGAAGTGCTCATGCTCTACAGTAGCCTCTTCCGGCCGTATGGACCGGGCCTGTTATGGAGTTATGCCCCGGATGCACAGTCCGTTGGGCTGGGCGTCACCGGTGGCGGCGTGGAAATCGAGGGCGTGACGACCTCTCCGCCCATGGATTGGAATGAATTCTCCCGCGATCTGCTCTTGGCACACCATTGGACAGACGACATCCACATCTTCAGCCTGGAAGGGTGCGTCCAGCAGGGCTTTCTCGCCAAGCTTGCAGATTTCGATTGGGCGCAGCCGGTCCTGCCACCCGCAAAGAGTGCCGCGCAGGTGAAGCGCATGCGCCAAGCACTGCGCAGCGCACTCTGGGCTAGCGCTCATCCCTGGCTGGTGACCATAACGCTCCTGAGCCTCATGTGGATGCTAGGTGGGGGAATGCGAGGAAGAACAAAACGTAAAGCGTAATACAGTACACACGGAAAACGGAACACGCAACACGCAATACGCAACACGCAATACGCAACACGCAACACAAACAATGGATCTCCTTTCCCTAAACAAGGCAATCGAATGCCGCATTGTGCAGCGCCTGAACCGTTTTGTCGTCGCAGTGGATGTGATGGGACAAAGTGCCCGCGCCTGGATCAATAATACGGGCAGGCTGCACGAGCTATTGGTCCCTGGCAGGAAAGCCTTCTGCCTCCCACGGGGAGGTTCTACGAGGACTTCTTACCGCTTGTTTGCTGTGGAGGAGAAGGATCAGGGAGCACTCATTGACACGCAGTTCCAAATGAGAGCCTTCGAGCAATGCCTGGAGCAGCGCTTGCTTCCCTGGCTGCGCAATGCCTGTGCATGGAAACGCAACGTCCGGCTCAACCGCTCAGTCATAGACTACCGTTTGCAGTGCGGAGCAGATGAAGTGTACCTGGAAGTGAAAAGTGCCGTGCTCCGAGAGGGGCATTATGCCATGTATCCGGATTGCCCCTCCACCAGAGGCAGGAGGCATATCCAGGAACTCACAGAGCACGTGCAGCGTGGAGGGAAGGCGTGCATCGTATTCGTTGCTGCCTTGCCTGATGTGGAGTGCTTCCGGCCCAATCACATGGCCGATGCAAAGCTTGCCCTTTTGCTTGCCGACGCGCACCGTGCAGGGGTCGAGGTACGTTCAGTAGGGATGTTCTACGTGCCGCAAAGGGGAACCGTAGTGCTCTCCCATGCGGATTTGCCGGTTGACTTGCTTTGGAAAAGCGGATCCCCTGGGGGATGTTCGTAGTTATAACAATTACCGCAGCCTGGGCTCCCACGCCCAGGCATTGGCGGTATGGGAGCCGCCTCTGCGGATTGTGAATTGCAGGCTGGGCTCCCATGCCCAGGCATTGGCGGCATGGGAGCCGCCTCTGCGGATTGTGAATTGCAGGCTGG
>JBMFPM010000236.1:0-4144 GCA_049969135.1 Anaerolineae bacterium | reverse complement strand
AGACATTTCGGTGGGAATGAAAGCATTAGGTTATCACGATCAAAGTAGCGGGCTAACCAGCGCTTCCAGCCGACCGCTTCGCGACGGCTGAAGCGCAGGCCGTTGGGCGGTGATATCCACGTTGAGAATGCCCTTCCGCACGGCGATCCGGACAGTGCTCATTGCCCTTGCTATGCTCATACTGCTCTTTGCAGGTTGGACAGGCTACGTCTCTTATCTCACAGCACAAGAGGACAAGGCCTGTGGAGAACCAACTACCATGGTTAAGGAAAGCAACCATACAAGAAACGATGAAGAGTTTCAACGTGCGCTAGACAACTACAGTATGCCGAGAGGAGGCGTAGGACTTCAGGCTACCGTTATTTTTCCTGACGGCACGGTCTGGAGCGGAGCTTCCGGTTACGCAAGCCATGAGAAGAAGTGTCCCTTAACGCTGGACCACCATCTATACATCGGGAGCATAACGAAACTCTACACCGCGGTGTTGGTGATGGATCAGGTCGAGAATGGGATGATTTCTCTAGATGATACCTTGGACAAGTGGCTAGCTCTTCCTTACGCAAAGGAAATTACTGTAAGGATGCTTCTAAATCACACCAGCGGTATTCCCAATTACACGGAAGACCCTTGGTTTCTTGTGCGATACGTTGGGCTTCCAAGGAAGCAGTGGCAACCGGATGAACTCGTGGCGGTGATTCGCAATAAGCGCTTAAAGTTTGAGCCAGGCTCGCGGCACGAGTACTCCAACTCTAATTACCTGCTCCTCGGAGTGATTTTAGAAAAGGTGACTGGCAATCGCTATGGTGCCTTGCTACGCGGGCTTGCTGTAGACCGGCTCGGATTGAGGGACACATATTACTTCTCTCGTCCTTCCGACCTTCTCATCGCCAACGGCTACGACGAAACGCTCCTTCACCTTGGCAGAAGGAATCTGACGGGATTTCGCACGTCGCTAGAGACGGGGGCTTTCTCCGCTGGAGGTGTCTTGTCCACTTCTGAGGATGTCGCCTCCTTTACTCACTCGTTATTCACAGGACAAATCTTGAACGACGCAATCCTTGTCCAAATGAAAACATTCATTGAGGCTCCTGATAAGGATGTGCCATTGCAGAAAGGATATGGGCTTGGTGTAAGGAACTTGATTATTGGCGGAGAAAACCTTATTGGTCATACCGGCAGTATTCCAGGATACTCCGGCATTGCCATGCACAACGAAGAGAAGCACTACACCATTGTGATCTTGAGCAACTTATCGGTCATTGAGCAAACAGAACTCTTGGGAGAAATTCAGAAAGTTGTGTTAGGCAACCAGACACGTTGAGAACGAGAACCCTGCCCAACATTGCATGAAGCCGACAGCGGGCTTTGCCCGCTGAGGGTATGCGTCGCGAGCCAGAAGAGTTGGTTTCAAGGCAAAGGTGTCTTGCCCGCCCCGCCCGCTGCGGCTTATGCTTGCCGTTGGGCGGCCTACTGAAGCCAAGGATTGGGGGATATTTTGTGAGCAGTTAGACGCATTGCCAATAGCGCGGTATACTTACCTCAACAATTTAAGCTTGAGAGTGTAAAGTCATGCTGAATTTGGTCAACATCTCTGATACTTTGGCAAGGAAACAAGACATAGTACTAAGCGATATAGAGAGCCTAGACAAACAGCTGCTTCAACGGTTCAAAGATAAGTTTGTCGTTCAGCCTTCGCTCTCTCGCTCCCTGGTTAGCTTTCAGGCTAATAAAACCAGACCTGTTTATCGCTGGTACAAATTCAAAGAAGCATTCTCGGCTTCTTTAGTTGAGCATTTGTTTCACAAATACGGCATTACCGCAGGCAGAATCCTGGACCCTTTCGCAGGCAGTGGGACAGCCCTATTTGCCGCAAGCGCGATGGGCATAAGTGCAGACGGTATCGAGCTGTTGCCTATCGGTCACGAAATTATTACGGCCAAGCAAATTCTGGATGCAGAGTTCACGCCTGAAGATTTTGAGAGATTGCGCCAGTGGTCAGCGCAGAGAGTTTGGGAGCGATCAGAAACGCATGTCCCCTTGCCAGAGCTACGAATCACAGAAGGGGCTTATCCCGAAAAAACAAAAGAAGCCATCGAGAAATATATAGGCGCGTATCAACTAGAGAATAGCAGAGTTCAAGCCGTCTTACGCTTTGCCTTACTCTGCACGTTAGAGTCCATCAGTTTTACTCGCAAGGATGGGCAATATCTTCGCTGGGATTATCGGTCTGGGCGTACGCATGGCAAGAAAATTTTTGACAAAGGTGAAATTCTGAGCTTCGAGCAAGCCGTGTGCGAAAAAATCAATGAAATATTAGCAGATACCTCGCCCGTTTACCAGGCCAGTCTATTCCCTGCGAAAAAACTTCAGGGCCAGATTCGTTTGTATGATGGCTCGTGCCTTCAAATATTGCCCACATTACCTGATAGTACGTATGATGCCATCATGACCTCGCCACCTTACTGCAACCGATATGATTACACCCGCACGTATGCGTTAGAGTTGGCGTTACTGGGCACGGATGAACAAGGGCTGGCGAGACTTCGCCAGGAGATGATCAGTTGCACAGTGGAAAACCGCGCAAAAGACCTGTTGCGTATCAATTCACAATGGGCAACACCGCTGGCTGCCGCCGATGGGCAGGAACTATTACAAGCAATTTTGAAATACCTGGAAGACCAAAAGGCGCAAGGAGCTTTGAACAACAATGGCATTCCTAGGATGGTCAGGGGCTACTTTTATGAAATGGCTTGCGTCATCGCAGAGTGTGCGCGCGTTCTGAAGCCGAACGCGATGTTGTTCATGGTTAATGACAATGTGCGATATGCAGGTGCAAGTATTTCAGTGGATATGATACTCTCTGATATTGCCGAGAAACTGGGCTTTTATGTCGAAAGCATCCTCGTTTTGCCAAATGGCAAAGGCAACAGTAGCCAGCAGATGGGAGAGCATGGACGGAAAGCTTTGCGCAAATGCGTCTACGTCTGGAGAAAATTATGATGCCCTCGCGCCCTTACCGAAACCATCTTCGATCTAGCGATGACCTCGTAACGACCTATGAAGCCACGCGTGCAGGCTTTGTCGCACTTGCGCTTGAAAAGAACCGTCGTGCTACGCCTTACGTTGCCGAAGCGAGAGCATTACAAGAAGCCGCATCAAAGGCTAGAACTCCTGCTGACTTGCTGACCATCAAGGGCATAGAATCGGGCCTTCTCACGGCGGCAGGATTGTCCGACAAAGCTCTTGTTCATCTGCTGCCAGAAGATAAAGTGGAAGCCATCAATGGTCTTATCAAGAATTTCCTTGAGCCAGCAGGAGAAAAGTTTGTTGAAGAGCTAGTGTTTAGGTTTTTACTGACGCGCGGCGACGCGCTTGGCGGTTCGATGCGTAACATTGGCGGAGTCCTGGCGCAGAGAAAACTTACCCGCGCCATCATTTCAACACTGACAATTGCTGGCGTTAGATACAGGTGGCAACACTCCAAGACCAGGCAGTGGGCTGATATGACCGATGATGATTCAGAAATCGAGTTCTCTCTGCGTGGATTGGGTTGGGAAGGCGAAGGTAAGCCACGCACCCTGATTTACAACTTGACTGTGCCCTTTGTCAAGAACAATGTGGATATGTGTTTATTCAACCTCGGCCCTGACGAATTGCAGGTCACGGGGTACCAATCGGCCAGGTCTTATCTCGCTCTGGGTGAACTTAAGGGCGGAATAGACCCCGCAGGTGCGGACGAGCACTGGAAAACTGCGCGAGCAGCCCTTGACCGTATCCGTGAAGCATTTTCTAAAACGAAACATTCCCCCCACACTTTCTTCATAGGCGCGGCGATTGAGAAGAAAATGGCAAGCGAGATATGGGATCAACTGGAAAGGGGACTACTCACCAACGCTGCCAATTTGAACGATCCGAATCAAATTGCATCAGTCTCCCGTTGGCTATGCACGCTGTAAATACAGGTGGCCGCCCAACACGCGCATCCACCTGACGGCTTCGCCTCGCTGCGCTCGGCTCGCCGCAGGTGATGCGCAGGCCGTTAGCCGCGGGATGATCGAACCTTGAAAAAGAACTTGGACGCCGGGGCAAATAGGTGGCGTCGCCTGGCGTGGCATGTTGCCTGAGAAGGTGGCTTCCGGGCGGT
>JBMFPM010000235.1:0-4169 GCA_049969135.1 Anaerolineae bacterium | reverse complement strand
AGTCCTTGCTGCACGTTTGCAGCATGGCCTTAACGCTGGACATAGGCACAGGCTCTAGGAGCTCTAGCGGCGCCTTGGGGACTTGGACCTTGGCGATAGGATTGGGTAGGTCAAGCTCATACTCAGCCCAGGCCCAGCGCAAAAAAGCCTTGATTGCCCGATAGCTGGCATGGACGCCGCCGGCATTGCGCATTTGCTGCAAATGCACAAACCAGCGCCGCAGTACATCAGGGGATATGTCTTTCAGTGTGGTGATACCTTGCGCCGTGAGCCAATTGCACCAAAGCCCTAGCTCAGTGCGATAAAAGCGCAAAGTCTTTGGGGATAACTGCCTTGCCTGGCAATCAACACAAAATGCCGTCCATTCGGCCTTTAGTGCTGGCTCAGAAACTAGCCGAATCAGCTGGTCTCTTTTTGGTCTAGACATAGCAAAAAGCCCCCGCTACCACAACCTGTAGTGGGGACTTGGCTATGAACCACAATCCATGAGCCGCACAGGACTCGAACCTGTAACCCGCTGATTAAGAGTCAGCTGCTCTACCGAGTTGAGCTAGCGGCCCACGGCATCCATTATAGCCAAAAATAGCCCTGTGTCAAACGCGGCACCCCGCATGTGAGCTTCGGCGTTTGGCACATAGACAAAGACAGGCTATACTAGCATATGCAAAACAACCGGAATATGGAGCGGATTATGTCCATTGTCTACCTGAACGGCGAATTCTTGCCACTTGAAAAGGCAACGGTGTCCGTCGAGGACCGAGGCTTCCTCTTTGCCGATGGTGTCTACGAGGTCGTGCGTTACTACCGTGGCCGGCCATTTCAACTCGAAGCGCATATCCAGCGGCTGCAGCGCAGCGCTCAAGGAGCATGCCTACCCCTGCCCAAAGCAGTAGCCGAGTTGCCGGCGATTATCGCCCGCTTACTGACGGAGAATAACCTGCAGGACACCAATATCTACATCGAGTGCACCCGCGGCAGCGCACATCCCCGCACCCATGCCTTCCCTGCTGAACCTCATCCCACCTTGCTAGTTATGCCACAGTCCATCCATGCCCTGCCCAGCGGGGCACGGACGCAGGGGGTGAGCACTATCACCGTCCCCGACCTGCGCTGGCAACGCTGCGACGTTAAGAGCATCATGCTTTTGCCTAACGTCATGGCAAAAACACAGGCTCGGGAGCAAAGAGCTTTCGAAGCTATCTTGGTCCGCGATGGCGTCGTTACCGAGGGGGCCAGCACGAATATCTTCGCCGTGTTCGACGGCGTGCTGGCAACTCACCCTGCCAACCACCACATCCTGGGCGGTATCACCCGTCAGGTAGTGCTACAATTGGCTACAGACTTGGGCCTCGTGGTGCGCGAAGAGCCTTTCACCGTGGACAAGATGTACCGCGCCCAAGAGGTCTTTCTCACCAGCACGACTTCAGAAATCCTGCCTATTACTCAGATTGACGGACGGCAGATAGGTAATGGCTCACCCGGCCCGGTTACAATGCATCTCTTCCAGGCTTTCAGAAAAGTTGTAGAGAAAGAAGGCTAAGGAGCATCCAGCTCAACGCTCCTTGCGCATGCCCTTGGGGGCGGAAAAAGAGCTAGCAAGATGCACAAAATATTGCGCTTGATTAACCTGTTCCTGGCAGCCGTACTGCTGAGCACAGTGCCAGCGAGTGCCCAACTTGCACAACCCCCCATTACTGTCACTCCTTGTGTCGAACATTGTGCATGCCACGATGGATCCATCACCGTGCTACCCATTAATCCGACACCAAGCGATGAAATCCAAATCATTGTTTCCGCGCCATGGGGTAGCTCTTGTCCTGCAGTGACCTGCTTCAAGTCTATAGAGGATCACCGGATTTACCTTGATTTCACTGTAGTGGACATGTCCACGATTGTGCCAGTGATATGCCTGACGGTCATTAGCACCTGGACTATGACGAATACCGTCGGACCACTACCCCCTGGCTCATATACCGTAGAAGCTACCATCCACGCAGGATCTTGCTGGAGCTGCCAGCTTTTGACCACATTCGACGTGAGCCAACCCATCGTGCCACAGATCACATATTGGCAGTATCTGCCCCTGGTGCTTGCTCCTGCTCAGGAGTAGTCCAGAGCAAGCCCATCGAAGTGCATACGAACAACCCTTTCCAAGCAATACGGTTGACGAAAAACGCAAAACCAAGTACACTATGGCCATCATGCGAAACGACTTCAACGAGGAAGTGCTGTGTCAGTAAGGGTTGATTTGATCGTGCACGGGGCTGGCCAGTTGCTGACGCTAGCCGGCTCCGGCCATTGTTCGGGCCAGGCAATGGGCAACTTGGGCATTATCAAGGACGGTGCAATCGCCATTGCCGATGGCCGTATTATCGCTACAGGTACTAGCTCTGAAATACGAAGTGGTTACCGTGCTTCCCGTGAATGGGATGCCGCTGGACGCGTGGTCCTACCAGGCTTTGTAGACGCCCATACCCACCTGATCTTCGCAGGGTCACGACAGGACGAATTTGAGCGTCGCATCGCCGGTGCAACTTATCTTGAGATCATGGCGGCAGGGGGCGGCATTATGAGCACCGTACGTGCTACACGCGCTGCGTCGGTAGAGCAACTCGTAGCAGAAGCGCAGCCCCGCTTGGCACGCATGCTTGCCCATGGCACTACCACTGCCGAGGTCAAAACCGGCTATGGCTTGACCACCGCCGATGAATTGAAATGTTTGGAAGCGATCCATCTCCTGAACTCTTTTCAGCCTGTGGAATTGGTGCCCACTTTCCTTGGTGCCCATGCATTGCCAGAGGAATACAAGGATCGCGCTGAAGCCTATGTGGATCTTGTCATAGATGAAATGCTGCCCGCGGTATGTCAAAAGTACCAGTCTGCATCTCGCCCATTGCCCTTTTGCGACGTCTTCTGCGATGAAGGAGCATTTGACCTGCAACAGACAGAGCGCATCCTGAAGGCAGCTAAAGCTCTGGGGATGCCTCTCAAAGTACATGCCGATGAGTTTGCTCACCTGGGTGCGGCGCGCCTGGCTGCCGCATTGGGTGCTGTCTCGGCAGACCATTTGCTGCGTACGCCACTAGAGGAAATCACTGCCATGTCTGACGCGGGGGTAATCGCCGTACTATTGCCAGGCACGCCTTTTGGCTTGGGCCAACACGAATACGCCGATGCACGGGCAATGATTGCAGCGGGCTTGTCCGTGGCCCTGGGGACGGATCTCAATCCCGGCACTTGCTACTGCGAATCCATGCCCTTCATGATGGCATTAGCCTGCCGTTTCATGAAGATGACCCCTGCAGAGACAATTGTCGCCAGTACAGTGAATGCTGCCCATGCCATTGGCTTAGGCTCAGAGTTAGGTCGCCTGCAACCAGGATTTGCAGCTGATTTGGTTATCCTGGATGTGGATGACTACCGGCACTTGGCCTACCGTTTTGGCACTATTCTGGTACAGACAGTGATCAAGCGCGGCAATATAGTTTTTACCGCATAGAATATAGAATGATGAGGAAGGGAGAATCATGGTAGATCAAGCAAAGGTTGAAGAACTGAAACAGATTGCTCATCGCATACGCTGTGACATCATCTGGGCACTAGCACATGCGCAGTCTGGCCACCCAGGTGGCTCTTTGTCCGCTACGGACATCTGCGTCGCTCTCTATTTCTACGCCCTCAAGCACGATCCGAAGAATTGCCAGTGGGAAGGTCGTGACCGTGTGATCTTCTCCAAGGGCCACGTCTCCCCGCTGATTTTTTCCCTATTGGCAGAATCAGGATACATCGAGCGGGCAGAACTGAGGACATTCCGCAAATTCGGCAGCCGCCTGCAAGGACACCCCAATATCGAGTGCCCGGGCATCGAGGTAGGTACCGGTTCCCTGGGACAGGGCTTGTCCATCGCTGTAGGAGTTGCTTTGGGGCTGCGCATGGATGGCAAGCCCAATCGTGTCTACTGCATTATGGGCGATGGAGAGAACCAGGAAGGCTCTACCTGGGAAGCGATCATGTCTGCCGGCCACTACAAGCTGGACAACCTGTGCGTCATCTTGGACAACAATGGTTTGCAGATTGACGGCTGGGTGGAAAATGTGATGGGCTTGCAGCCGCTAGCTGACAAGTGGCGTGCCTTCCGCTGGCATGTGATTGAAATCGATGGCCACGAT
>JBMFPM010000234.1:0-4182 GCA_049969135.1 Anaerolineae bacterium | reverse complement strand
GCCTGCTGGTATCGAATTCCAACCAGGCGCCACGGTTGGGGATGAGCTTGGCCATGCACAAACGGCGACCAGTGACCGCATCTTCCTCCACGGTGAAGTAGGCGCCCGGTGAGCGGATGAGCTGGCTTACAACTACCCTTTCAGCTCCATTGATGACAAAGGTGCCTTGTGGTGTCATCAAGGGGAAATCCCCAAGATAGACATCCTGCTCCGTGATTTCCCCACCTGCGGCGTTGTTCTTCAAACGTACGCGGACGTACAAGGGTGCAGCGTAGGTCATGTCACGGGAACGGCACTCTTCCTCGCTATACTTGGGCTCCTCGAACCTGTAATCGAGAAAATACATCTCGAGATCGCCGCCATAGCTGACAATAGGCGAGATCTCCTCGAAAAGCTCAGCTAACCCTTCCTTCTTGAACCATTCGTACGAGTTCAGTTGAACCTCAATCAGGTTAGGAAGCGGATAAACCTCAGGAATACGGGCGTAGGATTTTATATTATTGTTGAGACCGAGGTCACCTAGGCCTTGCACCTTCTGCACGGCAATTGTTATCATTTGACCCTATCTCCTCACTTCACATCTCGAACACAAAAGTTGATCACGAAAATAGAAACGCCCCCACTGCTGACGACACAAACACATCCTCATCAACACGCCTAGTCCGCTTGGATGGAGGCTCCTATGCAATTTGGCAGTATAAATGCCAAATTTACATTCTACTAAATTTCTCAAATTTGTCAAATTTTCGCATCAGCCCAATCCTTTTGACAAATGCATCCTTTTGTGCTATATTGTTAGCAATCGTTTGCGCATACGATTGCGCAATCGTTTGCGCAATGAACACCTCGTTGTCAAAGAGCATAATCGCCCAAGAGAAGGTCCTGCGCTATGTCAGTACTCTAGTCAAAGGATTGGACTAATGGCAACGATGAAAGATGTGGCCCAAGCCGCTGGGGTGTCAGTCACGACTGTATCGCACGTGATTAATGAAACGCGCTACGTGAGCGAAGAGCTACGCGAGAGGGTGTTGAAAGCAATGGAAGAGCTTAATTACCATCCCAACACCTTAGCCCGTAGCCTTAGACAAGGGATAAGCCATACGATTGGCCTGATTGTTCCTGACAACTCTAATCCCTTCTTTGCCGATGTGGCCAGAGCAGTAGAGACCCGGGGGTTTGAGGCTGGTTACAGTACCATCCTGTGCAACTCCGATGGCCAACTGGAGAAGGAGCTGGCCTATGTTAACGTGCTCCTGGCTAAACAAGTGGATGGTGTCATCTTCATTGCTGCTAGCAGCCAGAGTGAGCATATTATGCTGCTCACAGAAGAACAAGTCCCTGTCGTGATCGCGGACCGGCAGATGCCGGATGCAGAGGTGGATGTGGTGCTGGTAGATAACTACCGTGGGGGCTACTTGGCTACGGAGTATCTCATCTCATTGGGCCATCACCGTATTGGGTGCATCACCGGCCCTTCAGACACCACGCCCAGCGCCGATCGAGTGCGCGGTTACAAGCATGCACTCACCAGCGCTGGTCTGCCAGTTGATGAAGATCTGATCGTGAGGGGCGATTTTCGTTATGCCAGTGGCATTAGCGGAGCGCAAAAGCTCCTTGATTTAGAGAAACCTCCCACCGCCATTTTTGCCTGCAACGACGTCATGGCCATGGCAGCCATGGCTGCTATCCGTGAGAAGGGGCTTTCCATACCAGATGACATATCCATTATCGGTTTCGACGATATCCCCCAGGCATCCTTCACATCCCCGCCTCTCACCACCGTTGCCCAGCCCATACAAGACATCGGTAGAATCGCCACAGATTTGCTCATCGAACGCATGTCCGGATCAGCTTCCCTCCCTAGCCGAAGGGTTGTCCTCGATGTAAAATTGGTAGTTCGGGGCTCATGTGCACCGAACAGGGGCGGAGGTGATTGATCTTCTTATCATTTAGGAAAAGGAGGTGATAGAACAAAGGCTGGATGGTGAGGAAAACAAATCGTTTGACAAATTGTTAGGTCGTAAGTATTATCGAAACTCAAAGCAGTCTGACAGCTAGGTTGCAGGTGGATGGTCTACCGTGAGACTGCAAAGACAACGAAAGACTGTCCAACAAAAACACTCAAGGAGGATCAAAAATGAAAAAGTCACTTGCTGTTCTGCTCACTCTGATGCTTGTGGTGTCGCTGCTTGCGGCTTGCGCCCAACCAGCACAGCCCACGCCCACGCCGACGCCCAAGCCCCCCGCGCCCACCGCAAAGCCCCCTGAACCAACCGCGGAACCCACCAAGGAGGTCAAGGAGCCTATCATCATTGGGGGCATCACCGACCTCACGGGCAATGGTTCGGTTCTGGGTACTGCAGTCGCCCGCGGTTGGGAACTCGCAGTCAATGACATTAATGCCCAAGGTGGAATTCTTGGACGTCCGGTCAAGCTGATCGTCTACGACTGCAGAAGCGATCCGCAGGAGGCCATCTCGCTCTTCAAGCGCTTGGCTGACGTGGACAAAGCCTCCATCGTCGTGGGCCCTCCATTCTCAAATGTTGGTCTTGCTGTTGCGCCTGTAGCGGATGAGAAGGGACTTGTCTTCTTCGGTCAGTTTGGCGATCCCCGGTGTATGCTGGGTGAGAAACTCGACTCCCTGCATCCCTATATGTTCCTCGTGCAGCCATCCGCTATCCAGACCGGCATTATTGGGGGTGCCTACCCATTTGAAGTGCTGGGGCTGAAGAAAGCCGCGGTGCTCATCGCCCAAGATCATGCCTACTGCGTCACACAAGCCAATGCATTTCTGGATTATGCCAGCAAGGTCGGGATCGAGATCAAGACCGTTCAGTACTGCAAGATCGCCGACACCGATCTGACGGTGCAGCTCACCGCCATCAAGAATAGCGGCGCGGAATTCCTGTTCAATGCATGCAATACCCAGCTTCTCGTCGTGGCCACCAACCAGATGTATCAAATGGGCATGGATATCGTGCAGTGCGGTAGCCTCGACTTCAGCTATCCCTTCGCGACACTGGTATCCGATCCCAAAGCCGCGAGCCACATCTACTTCCCGGTTAACCTGGATATGGAGGCTCCTCACCTTGCCGATGTAACCGCCCGCTACATCGCGGCCTACAACGAGAAGCCCACGCCCAAGTCTTGGATTGCCTATGATACCATTCTGGTCACAAAGGCAGCCATTGAGAAGGCGGGTAGCGACAACCGCGCGGCTATTCGTGACGCTCTTGAGAATATCTCGGGTGTGAAATGCCTCATCACGGACAACTTTAGCATCGATCCCAAGACCCACATGCCGCTAGGGCTTGGAATGTGCATCTACAACATCGAAAACGGTGTATACAAGAACTTGGGTTATTACGTCCCCGAGTATCTCAAGCAGCATTAGAGCCACCAATTTCTAGCTTAACCAACGGCGGACTTGCCCCCGCTGCACTCGGGCGGGGGCAAGTATCCTGTTGGTATGGATAGGAGCAGACCCTGTGAACCTCAGTTACTATTTGCAGTTGCTGATAGGCGGAGTCTCTAACGGCGCCATGTACGCCATCATTGCCATAGGCTGGGCCCTGATATTCAGCATTTTGAAATTCTCGAACTTTGCACATGGTGGCACTATGGTTTGCAGTGCCTATATAGGCTTGCTCGCGACTAGGATTATCGGTGCCAACCTTTGGCTGACTTTGGCTATTGCCGCCTTATCTGGCGGGCTCATCAACATACTGGTAGAGCTTATCAGTTTTCACCGCCTACGCAAAGCCTCAAGACAAGTCTTGCTGTTCTTTGTCTCTTCGATCACAATGGGAATGCTCTTGCAGAATCTAGTTGCGCTAAAGTTCAGTGGTCTTTTCTATTCTTATCCCAATTTTTTCAAACAAAGATTCTTTCAGCTTGGCAGCATTAGTTTTGATATATCCAATTTCATGATGCTGACCATTGCAACAGTCATTATCGTCGTCTTGGTCCTGATATTGCACAAGACCAGGTTTGGCATGGCTGTCCGCGCCTTATCCATGGATCCACGCACCACGAGCCTTATGGGCGTCAACGTGGACTCGGTTGTATTGACTACCTTCTTCTTAGCTGGTGCGCTGGCTGGGGTCTCTGGCGTGTTTGTCGGAATCCGAACCATCCTTTCGCCGCAGATTGGTAGCATGTATACTGTCAAAGGCTTCATGG
>JBMFPM010000233.1:0-4212 GCA_049969135.1 Anaerolineae bacterium | reverse complement strand
GCTTGTGAATTTGACCTCTATTGCGGTACCCGATATACTAACCAATGTCCAATGAACAATGTCCAATGACTATCAGACTAATGACTAACGACTACTTGACTAATGACTAACGGACTAATGAACGATGATGGACCTGACTGATTTTGGCAAGATGTTGCTCCTGTTCGGCGGGATGATTGTCTTGTTGGGGCTCATCCTGGTCTTAATGGGACGCGTGCCGTTTCTGGGCCGCCTCCCTGGTGACATCGTGTACCGACGCGGTAATTTCAGTTGCTATGCGCCTATCGTTACCTGTCTTCTGCTCAGTTTGCTACTTACCATAGTGCTGAATCTGATCATCCGCCTGCTGGGCAGATAAGCGATAGCCTTCTTCATAATGGACACGTCCGGCGCCTTTATCGCCTGGTACAAGAGTTGGCTCATGGCTCAGATGAGCACCTATTGAGCGAGTGATGCGATGACCGTCAATGCACAAATGTTATCCAAATTGTCCCTGTTTGCCGGGCTGGACGAACAGGCGTTGCAACGCATCGTGCCGTATGTCCACGAAATGACAGTTTCCCCTGGTCAAGCGATCATTTGGGAAGGTGAGCCATGCCAGGCTACCTATTTTGTCGTACACGGGCTAGTGCGCACCCGACGCATGTCTCCCAATGGCAGAGAACAAGTGTTAGCGTATCTAGGCCCGGGTGAGTGCGTGAACCTAGTCGCGGCTCTTGATGGCAAGCCCAGCCCGGTTACCGCAGATGCCGTCAGCCCTACCGTGTTGTACTACATCTCTTGTGCGGATTGTCGCCATATCTTAAAAGAGCACGGTGAGCTTGCCCATACCGTCCTACAGTATTTGGCTGGCGAAGTGCGTCGCCTGAGCGATTTGGTCGAATCATTAGCGCTCTACACTGTGCGCACGCGTTTGGCGCGGTTCCTACTCTACTATGCAGACGAAAAGTCATCTCCACGTCAATGGACGCAGGAAGAAATCGCCGCACACATAGGGACGGTGCGCGAGATGGTGGGGCGCACCTTGCGCGATTTTGCAGCAGAAGGGCTTATCCGTCGCCAGCGGGGACGGGTAGTCATCACGGACCGCGCGGGCTTGGAGCGTGAAGCCAGCGGGACAGGATAGGCAACCTCGCGGCGCTATGCCATAGCTTTATTTTGTAAACCTTTCTGAGGAAGAGGGCAGACCCCGGTTCTGGGGAGCCTTAGATTTTTACCAACAATTTACTTTACAGGCACGAATTTTCATCTTCAATTCATGTTTCTCGTGTATACTATATAGGGCTGACTCGGATGGAAGTGCCAAGAAAAGGCCCTGGTTGATGTGCTTTACATTGGTTAGTGGCTTTGCTCTGCCACGCTGCATACGTATTCGAGAACAGACTATCCCGTTTGACGTAGCGGACATCCTGAGTTATCATGGTATAAGGCGAAAGAAATAGCTGATCCCCACAGCGCGGTTTGGTGTCTAGAACGCGGTCTAGATGGGGTATATGAACACAAGGGGAGGCTACTATGTCTGCGCGTGGGTATAGACGACTTGGTTGGGTGGGGCTTGGTTTCATTACTGCTGCTTTTCTCCTCTTTCTGACCCTTGCTGGCGTTGTGTCCTCACAACCTGCACCCGGTGTAGAAAGCAACCATTCTTTGCCTTTCGCTACGCGGCAGGGACCTGAAGCCATATCTACCGCTGAGTCAGAGCAGCCAGCTCTCCCTCACGCATCGCTAACACAAAGCCAAGTACGGAGTCAGTCGCCAGACCTGAACCTGCAATTGGCTCTCGTTGGGCCAGACCTCATCGAGAATTGCGATCGCGTAACCTACACCTTGTTCATCACAAACAACGATACGATCACCGCAACCAACGTCTGCGTTACAGACACCATGCCCTCCGGCTTTTCTCCCACAAGTTACAGTGTCAACCTAGGAACTCTTCCGCCTGGTCAATCCACCAGCCGTGCCTTTGTTTTCGATGCGACCTGCAACGCCCCTTCGGGGCAAAACCAAGCCACAGTAACCGATGACCAGGGCGATTCCTTCATCAGGTATGCAGATTTCACTGTCCTCCCCGGCGCCATTACGGTGCGCAAGGAACCATCCGTCATCCGAGCCAGGATCGGCGATGTGGTTACCTGGACCGTGTATGTGGAAAACACGGGCTACGGACGTGTTTCCAATGTGTGGGTAACGGATACCCTTGGTTCTGGGCTGTCCTACGTAGCAGGCATGACGAGCGCTTGGTATGCGACTATCCCGGCGGGTGAGACCAGATCCTTTACCATTAGCGCCAGGGTCGTGGCTTGTGTAGGTCTGGATAATATGGTAACCGCTACCTGGGGGTGCGCTGACAGTGTTTGTCAGCAACTGGGCGCTAAAGCGAGCATAGACCTGCAGACGAGCGAACCCCGGCTCGATTTCACCCCACCAACTATCACCGTGGATTACTGTACCGGCAGTGGCACGTATGCCATGCTCGTTGCCAATCTAGGCTACGGCACAGCGCATTCTCCTACGATAGCCGTTGATTTCTCACCGCTGGTGGTGACCTCTGTTTCCCCTGGGGCATCATACAGCAACGGAACTTTTTATCTCCCGGACATTCCCGGTGGCATTACTTATCCGCTCACCTTTACCCTCGCTCTGCCTCTGAACCCTTGTGGCATGGGCGGGCAAGGAGCATCGCTTCTCTACCGTCCAACGTATTACGACGAGTGCCATAACCCGCATTTTTATCCTGTGCGCTCCGGTTCGTGGTCAGTTTCTGGTCTGGCTCCTTCCCTCCGCGTGACCAAGAGCGGGCCTGAAGATAGAGAAGTGTATGCAAACGAACGGGTCACGTATACGCTCAATGTGGAGTTCTCCAATCTTTCCAGTGAGGTATACATTACGGATGTATTTCAAGCCAACTGTAACTATACCCTGTTGGATGCAGGCGGTGGCACGGTAATCACCGGTACCAACCGTATCACCATTACGTGGGTTGCGACAGCCAGCCCCTGGACGCGTACGCTCGTCTTTTCCCCAACGGGTGATTGCCCAGACATTTGTGGTTGCTGCGTACAATCCCTGCGCAATACGTTGTACGCTTCTGGCAACGATTGCCAGAACTGCACGGTGAGCACCTCGGACAGCGTGGACACGCCTGTGCAATGTGAGGAGTCGCTTTCTTCTCATTCCAAGGAGGTTTCCCCTTCTAGTGGAGAAGTGTGTGATACACGCGTTTTCACCAATACCTATGTCTTTGCTCCCTCTTTTACCGTCGTTCCCTCCTGGCTGGGCATGATCTTTACGGACACACTGAGCCATCTGACCTATGTGAATGGCAGTGTCTCTGTCTATATCAGTAATGGGGTGCAGTCTTGCCCAGCTACCTTCACAGTGATCAACACGGCGCCTCTGGTCATCGGCAATATTTCACCAACCTGTGCCATTAGCATGCCTGGGGCAACGATGCTGATCGCCTATCGGGCTACAGTTCGCGACGACTTTACCTGTTCTGGGGGCGAATTCTATGACTGGTCCTATCTGAATCTGGGTGTTATGGGCAACTTCTGGTGCGCACCGTGTGATGATGGCATCTCCGAAGAAGGGGTTTGGGTTACGGTGGCTGAGCCACAGATGGGGGTGAGCATCAGCGGAGTCCCTGCAATTGTTTCTGCCTGTGGCGTGTATACGCCGCTTGTTACCTTGAGCCGTAGTGGCAGCACGCCCGCTTACGATGCGCGCTTGCGTTTCCCAACCGTGGACTATGCGATTATCGAAGTGCTGGGCTTCACTGGTGCAACGCCTGCCTTCACAACGACCAATGGAAGCAGTTATACCTGGCACTATGGCGATGCTTTCACTACGGTTACCACGGCCACGGTGCAGTTGCGGGTGCAGCGCCGCTGTGACGCTGCGGGCCCAGTGCAAGCCATAGCCTATTACGATAATCTCTGTGCCAATGACGAGGTCTATGACGACACCTGCTCTGCCAGCGCCAGCCAATCCCCGCTTGTGTTCGATGCCCATCCGATTCTGTACAAGTTCCCAGAGCTCATCTACGCTTCGGACGATGTTGTTACTTGGACCTTGACTGCGATCAACTCAGGTGCTGGTACGGCGTACGGCGTCGTGATGACCGATGTATTGGGCAGTGATCTGCGTTACCTGCGTTCGGCGATTACTTCCAGCCTTGGTTCTGCTGCGGGCGTTATTCCTATTACCTCTAGC
>JBMFPM010000232.1:0-4221 GCA_049969135.1 Anaerolineae bacterium | reverse complement strand
ACCCCTCCCCAAAGGGGAGCTTGTCCCCACTAATCCGCCTTTTTCAACACCCTCGGGAGCATGCTAGCTGCTCGCCGTAGCTGCCCTTGCAATTTGCCAGCAGCCCAAAGCTATGGTAGCATAGATGAACGACTCCAAGGGTTTGCGTGAAATATGGCTCACATCTTTCCGTCTCAAACCAGGCATTTGTGTCTTCTGATCGCCCTCCCCATTCTTTGCTGCCTGGTGATTAGCGCGTCCATCTTGCAAGGCTATCAGTTAGTCAGCCAGCATCGTTATGCACAGCGAGGCGTCCTCTATGAGGCATTGCCGGCGGTGCGGGCATACGCTGCCTATCCGTACGGTGTCAATGCCTCCCTCGAACAGTATGCATCAGAACAAGATTTGCAGCGAGTGCTCCGTCTGGCACAAGAAGGTGGCTTTTACTGGATACGGCAGCATTTCCCTTGGGCAGAGCTCGAACCATCGCCAGGTGAGTACCACTGGGAGCGCTGGGACCGTATTGTAGCAGAAGTGAAGCGCCGAGATTTGGAGATCATCGCCGTGCTGGATACCTGCCCGGAGTGGGCACGCAGCCCCACAGATCGGGATAACCGCTTTGCTCCACCGCAATTTGTTACCACTTATGGCTTGTTTGTGCGCGCTTTTGCGCAACGGTACGGTAAGCAGATCTCCTATTATGAGGTATGGGATCAACCCAATATCTCGCCCCATTGGGGGGCACGTCCGATTGATCCTGCGGGGTACGTACGCCTTCTGAAGGTGGCTTACAAAGAGTTGAAACAGTGGGATAGCGATGCCATCGTTCTTTGTGCTGGCCTTGCTCCGACCACGGAGAGCGGCGGGCGCAATATGAGCGAGGTGCTCTTCTTACGGGGAATTTATCAGGCTGGCGGCCGAGGCTATTTCGATATGGTGGCAGCCAAGCCATACGGCTTTTGGAGCGGGCCAGAAGATCGGCGGGTTTCCCCGCAGGTGCTCAATTTCTCGCGGCTCATCTTGCTGCGCGAGGAGATGGTGCGGCATGGTGACAGCGGGGTACCTATCTGGGCGGTGGAATTTGGCTGGAATGCTCTGCCTCAAGGTTGGAAAGGAGGGCCTTCGCCATGGGGTACGGATGAGGTAGCTACACAGACGAGGCGTACTGCGGAAGCGATACAGCGTGCCCGGCAAGAATGGGGCTGGTTGGGAGTAATGTGCTGGGCACAGCTTCAACCTGCGGTGCCTCTGGATGATCCTTTGTGGGGATTTGCTTTGCTCGATCCGCATTCCAAGCCGACTCCATTCTACGGTGCTCTGCAACAAGCTATCTCCGCGCCGGTCAGCAGAGTGCGTGTAGATCACACTCCTTACTACTTACAGTTATCGCTATTGTTGTTGATCATTTTGCTTGCAGGAATCGCACTAGCATACACATGGCCCCTTTCCCCATGGCAACGTTGGCTGTGCCGCTTGTTGACTGCCTATACAGATGCTCCTCAATGGCTGCAGTGGGCATTGCTAGGCGTATTGCTAGCATTATACTATTTCATGCCGTGGAGCGTGCCGAGTTTGGTGGCATTAGCCTTTAGCGGAGTGCTCATTTCTTTGCGTCTGGACATCGGTTTGGCTTTCCTCGTGTTCTCTATTCCATTCTTCTTGCGGCCTAAAGCGATCTTTGGCAAATCCTTTTCCATGGTCGAGACGCTTGCTTTACTATGCTTTGTGGATTGGCTTTTGCCACAGTTGCGCCAGTGGCTGGGCAGTACAATGCGCTCTCATTTGTTGGCTCTGAAACAGCGGTTGGGTTCATGGTTGCGCTCCTTCAATACGATGGATTGGGCCGTGACCTTTTTCGTCTGTATTGCGGCACTTTCTCTGTTGATTTCCACATACCGCGGTGTCAGTATCCGTGAATTTCGTGTGATTATTTTGGAACCTGTACTCTTGTATCTTTTGCTTCGCCAGATTCCGTTGGACAAAAAACAATGTCTGCACTTGATAGATGCCTTGCTGCTGGCAGGAGTTTTGATGTCCATCCTTGGCTTGTATCAATACTTTATTAGCGGCGATGTGATCGTAGCTGAGGGCGTGCGCCGGGTGCGAGGAATCTACGCCTCGCCCAATAACCTCAGTTTGCTGCTGGGACGGATTATTCCCTTTGCGCTCTCTTTCCTTGTCGTTGGAAGTGGGTGGCGGCGCCGCATGTATGGTGTGAGCTTGTTGCCACTGGTATCCTGTTTGTTCTTTACCTATTCGCGGGGAGGCTGGTTGCTAAGCCTGCCTGCTGCCGCACTGACAGTGGGTTTGTTACGCGGGCGGCGCACTACTCTGTTTGCCCTTGTGGTGATCGCTTTGTGCCTGCTTATGCTCTTGCCTTTGGTTGGCTCAGAGCGGTTGGTTTCTCTGTTTAACCTGGAGCAGGGCACGACCTTCCGCCGTCTCAAACTCTGGGAAGCGACGTGGGCAATGATCCGAGACTATCCCATCACCGGCGTGGGACTTGATAATTTCCTCTACCGCTATCCAGAATACATGCTGCCAGAGGCTTGGCAAGAGCCAGATTTGTCCCATCCACATAATATCGTGTTGGATTATTGGACGCGCCTGGGAATCGGTGGTGTGGTAGTATTGATCTGGCTGGAAACGGCATTCTTCCGGACAGCATTGCGCTTGTACCGGAATTTGCCGGATGGCAATGAGCGTGCTATCATTTTGGGGATTGTTGCCAGCATGGCTGCTATGCTGGCGCATGGCTTGATCGATAACTCTTATTTTCTGGTGGACTTGGCTTTCATCTTCTTCCTGGGCTTTGGCTTGGTACGGGCTGTGGAAGCCAGGCATTCTCCTGTGAATTGAGAAGGGAAAGACATGCGCGATACAAGACAAGTGCGGGTGGACGTAGTTATCCCTGTCTACAACGAAGAAAAAGATTTAGAGCGAAGCATTCATACCTTACGGCAGTTTCTTCATGAGCATGTGGATTATGATTGGCGCATCGTGATTGCCGACAATGCTTCAAAGGATAGGACTTTGGAGATAGCACAAGAGTTGAGCCAGCGTTATCCTGGCGAGGTTACTTATATCCACCTGGATCAGAAGGGGCGCGGGCGGGCGTTGCGCAAAGCCTGGACGGAGAGCGATGCGGACATTCTCAGCTATATGGATGTTGACCTTTCCACTGATTTGAGTGCCTTTCCTCCCTTGATTAACTCCCTGATTGACAGCGAGTACGATGTGGCGATTGGCTCTAGGCTGAAGAAGGGAGCCCAGGTACAACGTGGCCTAAAGCGTGAAATCATCTCGCGTATCTACAACTTGATGATCAAAGTGATGTTTTTCAACAAGTTCTCGGATGCCCAGTGCGGCTTCAAAGCGGTTACACGCCGGGCAGTGCGAGAGATTGTCCCTTTGATCAAAGATCAGGCTTGGTTCTTCGACAGTGAACTGCTACTGCTGGCTGAGCGCTTGGGCTATAAAATCTATGAAGTACCGGTGAAGTGGCGGGATGACCCGGATAGCCGGGTCAATATTGTGAACACAGCCTGGGAAGACATCAAGGGCCTTTTCCGGGTGCGCTTTAGCAATATAGGGAAGAAGAGGGAATAAGTAGGCAGGTATGCGCATTCTCATCACTGGCGGTGCCGGATTCCTCGGGTCTCACCTTTGTGACCGGTTTCTAAGTGAGGGCCACTATGTGATTGCCATGGACAATCTCATTACAGGCAGCGTGCGTAATATCGAGCATCTGGTAGGGCACGAGCGTTTTCGTTTTATCAAGCAGGATGTAACAGAGTATCTTTACATTGATGGCCCACTGGATGCCATTTTGCACTTTGCATCGCCCGCGAGTCCCATTGACTACTTGCAGCTTCCAATTCAGACGCTGAAAGTGGGAGCATTGGGCACGCATAAGACTTTGGGATTGGCACGGGCTAAAAAGGCGCGTTTCCTGCTGGCTTCTACATCCGAGGTTTATGGCGATCCTGAGGTGCACCCACAAACAGAGGATTACTGGGGCCATGTCAATCCTATCGGGCCACGGGGTGTGTACGATGAAGCCAAACGTTTTGCAGAAGCTCTGACCATGGCTTACCACCGCTATCACGGTGTGGAGACACGGATTGCACGCATTTTTAATACTTATGGCCCACGCATGCGCTTGGATGACGGCCGCGCTGTGCCGAATTTCATCGGACAGGCTCTACGTGGCGAACCGCTGACAGTATATGGCGATGGCTC
>JBMFPM010000231.1:0-4224 GCA_049969135.1 Anaerolineae bacterium | reverse complement strand
CCCATTAGCAGGGGGCGAGTTCGTTACCACCACACCACCCAAGTTCACACCTGATCAGGAAGCTGCCTGGCAACCCATCGCCAGCGCATTGCAATCCACGAAGGGACAAGTCTTCCTCTTGCACGGTGTAACGGGCAGTGGTAAGACCGAGATCTACTTGCGCGCTCTTGCGGAAGTATTAGAGCAAGGGGGGCAGGGCATTGTCCTGGTGCCTGAAATTGCGCTGACGCCACAGACAATCCGCCGTTTCGCGGCGCGCTTTCCCAACCGCCTGGCTGTTTTGCACAGCAAGCTATCCGCTGGTGAGCGCTATGATGAATGGAGACGCATCCGCGAAGGGCAGGCAGATGTTGTCATTGGGCCACTTTCTGCGATCTTTGCCCCTTTGCCCCGCTTGAGGCTGATCGTAGTGGATGAGGAACACGAGTGGACCTATAAGCATCAGGAAATGCCCTGCTTCCACGCACGGGATGTGGCGATCAAGCTATCCGAGTTGACCGAAGCAGTGGTCATTTTGGGAAGCGCCACGCCAGACGTTACTACGTATTACCGTGCACAACGCGGCGAATACAAACTGCTGCAATTGCCCAAGCGCATTATGGGGCATCAGCGCAGTATCGAACAACAGCGCAAGCAATACCACATTGACGATCAACGAGAGCGCGTGAAGTCGCTGGGGCCAGAATATGAAGATGCTCGTTACATGGATCTTCCGCCCGTGGAAATAGTTGACCTTCGTGCAGAGTTGCGTGCAGGAAACCGCAGTCCATTCAGCCGTGCGTTGCAACAGGCAATGCAGGTGGCGCTTGCTGCGGGTGAGCAGGTCATTCTCTTCCTGAACCGGCGTGGTGCTGCCACCTTTGTCATGTGCCGAGACTGTGGCTATGTCGTCAAGTGCCGAGGTTGTGACGTATCACTCACTTACCACGCCGACAGCGACAAACTCCTCTGCCACCATTGTAACTTCCAGTGTTCTGTCCCTACTGTCTGCCCACAGTGTGGTAGCAAACGCATCCGCTTCTTTGGCATCGGCACGCAGAAAGTAGAGCAACTGGTACACGAACTCTTCCCCACCGCGCGTGTCCTGCGCTGGGATCGGGACGTAACCGGGGGTAAAGACGCACACGAGGAGATCCTCGCCAAGTTTGTCAGCCACCAGGCAGACGTGCTCATTGGCACCCAGATGATCGCCAAGGGCCTTGATTTGCCTCTGGTTACATTGGTAGGTGTTGTCACAGCGGATACTGCGTTGCACCTGCCTGATTTCCGCGCCAGTGAGCGCACCTTCCAGCTTCTGACGCAGGTCGCTGGACGAGCCGGGCGCAGCATCCTGGGTGGCAAAGTCATCATTCAAACCTATGCCCCTGAGCACTTTTGCATCCAGGCTGCCAGTCGCCATGATTATGAAGGATTCTACCGCCAGGAACTCGAATTCCGCCGTCAGCAAGGCTATCCGCCCTTCAGCCGCCTGGTACGGCTGCTTTTCACGCACACCAGCGCCAAGCGATGCCAAGAAGAAGCAGAAAAACTGCACCACTTGCTCAGTGCCCAAATCGCCCGCTTGGGAATATCAGAGACGCATTGCATCGGCCCGGCACCCTGCTTCATCGAGCGCCTGCGCGGAAAATACCGCTGGCAAATTGTGCTGCGTGGCCCTGATCCAACCAAGGTACTTGCCCACCTCACCTTGCCACTGGGCTGGCAAGTAGATGTGGACCCAGTGAGCCTCTTGTAATGCTTACCCCGAAGCTCTTACTTCATGTTGCTTCATCTGCATCTCTAAGCACGTTCTGAGGCATGGCGTGCGATAACACACGTGCCGTCTTACTCACCGTCTAGACGACTGCGCACAAATGTGCTATAATTTTATGTGAAAAAACAGGCACGGAGAGGGAATGGCAGAGTTTCAACTCGTATCAGATATGAAGCCCACGGGCGACCAGCCACAGGCAATCGCAAAGCTGGTCGAGGGGCTCAAAAAGGGGTATAAGCATCAAACTCTGCTGGGCGTTACAGGATCTGGTAAGACGTATGTCATGGCTAACATTATCGCCCAGGTGCAACGCCCTACCTTGGTGCTGTCTCATAACAAGACCTTGGCCGCGCAACTGTACAGCGAATTCCGTGAATTCTTCCCACACAATGCCGTCGAATACTTCGTGAGCTACTACGATTACTACCAGCCTGAAGCCTACATCCCACAGACGGACACGTACATTGAAAAGGACGCGGATATCAACGAGGAGATCGATCGGCTGCGCTTAGCCGCCACTTCCTCCTTGCTCACACGGCGTGATGTGATCATCGTCGCCAGCGTGTCCTGCATCTACAACATTGGCTCGCCGGAAGAATACGGCCAGGATGTGGTGCAACTGCGGCGCGGGGAAACCAAACGCAGGGAACGGTTGCTGCGCCACCTAACCGAAATCTACTACCAGCGCAATGACATTGATTTCCACCGTGGCTGCTTCCGCGTTCGTGGCGACACGGTGGACATCTTCCCTGCCTACCGGGAAACAGCCTTGCGTGTAGAATACTGGGGTGATACGATCGAGCGCATCACCGAAATTGACCCGCTGACCGGTGAAATCCTCCATGAGCACGATTTCGTCCAAATCTTCCCTGCCAAGCATTTCATCACCAACAGAGAGCGCCTTGAAGCAGCGCTGAAATCCATCGAGGCTGAACTCGAGGAACGTCTGGCGGTCCTGAGACAGCAGGGCAAGCTGCTGGAGGCACAGCGCCTGGAGCAGCGCACACGCTATGACATGGAAATGATGCGCGAAGTGGGCTATTGCTCCGGCATTGAGAACTATTCACGGCACTTGTCCGGCCGCGCACCAGGTCAACAGCCTTGGACATTGCTCGATTACTTCCCTGATGATTTCTTGATGTTCGTAGATGAGTCGCATATCACGCTTCCTCAAGTGCATGGCATGTACAATGGTGACCGGGCACGCAAGGAGGTGCTGATCGAGTACGGCTTCCGCCTGCCGTCCGCATTGGACAACCGCCCTCTCCGCTTTGAAGAATTTGAGCAGCACATTAATCAGGTCATCTACACTTCTGCGACGCCAGGCCCTTACGAACTGGAGCACTCGCAACAAGTCGTGGAGCAAATCATCCGCCCCACGGGGCTGGTAGACCCGGAGATTATCGTGCGCCCCACGAAGGGGCAAATTGATGACCTATTGGCCGAGATCAACCGTCGTGTGCAACGAGGCGAACGGGTGTTGGTAACCACGCTCACCAAACGCATGGCGGAGGACCTGGCGGACTACCTGCAGGAGACGGGCGTCAAGGTGCACTACCTGCATTCAGAGATCCAAACCATCGAACGTGTACAAATCCTGCGCGATCTGCGCTTGGGCGTGTACGACGTGGTGGTAGGCATCAATTTGTTACGCGAAGGATTGGACTTGCCGGAAGTTTCCTTGGTTGCTATCCTCGATGCGGACAAAGAGGGCTTTTTGCGCAGCAAGAACTCACTCATCCAAACCATCGGGCGTGCTGCACGCCACGTGCATGGGCAGGTGATCATGTATGCCGACAACATCACCGAATCCATGCGCGAAGCCATTGACGAGACCAACCGCCGACGCCAGATCCAAATGCGCTACAACGAAGAACATCATATCGTACCGACCAGCATCATCAAGGAAATTCGTGACCTTACCGATCGCGTGCGTGTGGTCGCTGAGCCACGAGCAGAATACGCCGTGGGCAAAGATATCCCCAAGGACGAACTGCGCAGACTGATCAGCGAACTCGAAAAACAAATGAAAGCTGCGGCTGCACAACTGGAGTTCGAGAAAGCGGCACTCTTACGCGATCAGATTATTGAATTGCGCCGTGGATTAGAAGATGAAGACATCCCCGAATGGGAACGGGTGAGGAAAGCAGCCTTGTCTACTCAGCGTAGGTAGGACCTGTTCTTCAGGCTAAAGGGATGCCCCATGTCTACTCAGCAATCCTTATCTATTGTGGATACAACCATGCCCAGTTACATCCAACTCCATGCGAACGGTCTGCTCAGGCAACGCATTGAACAGGCTTACGAAATGCTGAGCCATTGCAACCTATGCCCACGAGAGTGCGGCGTGAACCGCTTAGCAGGGGAACGGGGCTATTGTCAGGCTGGGGCTAACCCTGTAGTTGCCAGTTGGAATGCCCATCCCTGGGAGGAGCCGCCCATCAGTGGCACAAAAGGCTCAGGCACCATCT
>JBMFPM010000230.1:0-4226 GCA_049969135.1 Anaerolineae bacterium | reverse complement strand
GCCGCACTGATGGCAACCGACTCAGGAAACAGCCGGCGCGCTGCCAGGTACAGCGCAGGGATAGTTAGGATACCCACAAGGGCGGAGGTCAACTTGATTGAAAAATGGCTCAGTGGCGCAAATTTGGCGGCCAATGCGATCAAATAAAAGAACAAACCCTCCCGGCCCAAGTTTGCCGGGAAGAAAATGCGGTATTCCCCTCGCAGGATAGACAGTGCATCCGTAAAATTATAAGGCAAATCCCAGCCGATGTCCGCGGGCACTACATCCAATTGCTGCAAGCGCAACAGTGCTCCAACTGCCATAGCCAGTCCAAGCAGCAGCCATTTGCGCGAAATGGTCACGGTCTTCCCAGCAAAAAAAGCCATTATCTGTTCACCAAGCCGCACAGGGCTGTCGCTCGCATAGAGATAAACCAGGCAAAAGCCAAGCCCCCCAACCCACAAAATCAGCCCCAGAGGACGAAAACGATTGCCACCAAAGTCAAGGCAGCCCAGGAGTGCTATCAGCAACGAAACAGCCACAGGCGCAATAGACTTGCTGAGCTTGGTCGCAGCATTAGCCACTCCCTTCTCATCAGGCTCTGAGCGCTCTTCGAGGGCTACACCTCCAAAAGCCAGGGCAAAGACCACAGCAGCTATACCATAGGGAAGGTATCCACGGTAATCCCTTACCTTACGGTCCAGGTTCCGCTGGGCAAACACCGCTAAGACAAAGCAGAGCACAGCAATCAATAACGCCTCGCTAATGCGACGCCGTACAAACAACCTTGGAAAGCCCCGAGGACCTGACACGGTTGCCATTCCTCTTTCACCACTGTGCTGGAGCGAAGTAAATCATAAAGTTCTTATCGGGCGAAAAAGCCTCGAAACGCATTAACTGTCCATTGGGGTAGTGTTCCAGCAGCCACCGCTCTGCTTCTGCGTTAACGGGATTGTAGATATACAACCTATTACGTGGTTCTGCCAGATGCGGTTCCATGTCACTCGGCTGAAAAATGAAATTGGCCCAGGTGATGTCACCGAGCACCAGCGAGATCGTCCAACCATCGATCCAATATGGCGTGCAAATGAGGTATGCATTCTGTATGCCACCATAGATATCGCCAAATGAACGGATAACGCGTGCCATATCCGTTGCGTTCCACGCTGAGCGACGGTAATGCTCGCGGTAATCCACGAAATAGGTCTGGAAATTGAGCCGTGTTGCTTGCCACAATACTAATGCCACTAAGACCATCACTAGCAAGATGCCCATGCTCCCGCGCATCAGTTGTACTACCCTCTTGCCTATCAGGTATAGCGGGAAAGCCACTAGGAGGATCATCACTGGAATCACGGCAGAAGCACGGAGATTGCTGGGGTTCTCAATAGGGAAAGCAATGGCTAACGTAGAAGGCAAGAGTAAGATAAACATGGATACAATCAGGTACACAGCCAACGGTTTTCGTTTGAAGAATAGCAAATAGAGCACGTATGCCGCTCCCAGGACAAACAATCCGCCACTGACATAGTCAAGAGCGGGACGCAAAGGCACACTCTCTGGCCAAGCATCATCGCCCATCCAGTTGAACATCAAGAATGCCCGCTTCACATTGTCCGCAAAGACCTTGACATTGTCGCGCGGCGTAGACACTTCCAGGCTGGTTGTGCGGGTCAAAGCGCGGTACCAATACATCTTGGGGTCATCATACATGTAGCGCAGCATAGGTAAAAAGACCAGCGCTGAAGTGACCACCAGCAAGATAAAGTGCTGCGCAAAACGTCCTAGTTGAAATCCTGGTTCTCGGTCAATCGCTACCTTGAGCGCACAAAGCACCACGATCAACAGCGGTACAATGCGGAAAGCGTAGTAACCATACAGCCCCAAACCGAGGCACATGCCGGTAAGCAGGAAGTCATTGCGTTGCCTGGTGCGAAAAGCACGCAGGAGAAAGTACAAGGTGGCAGAAGTCCAAAGCGGGGCAAGCACAATGCGCAAGCCAATGCGGCTGATGATCACATGCCAGTATGAAATAGCCACAAAGAACGCTGCGAGAAGGCCAAAGCGTCTATCCAACAATTCCTTACCCAGGAAATACATGGGGATGACATTCAATACGCCAACCAGAGCCATGGTGAGCTTGAGCGTAACAAAACCGTAGCCAAAAATTCGCGATAGAGCCGCCGTCAGGTAGAATTGAGTTGGCTCGCGTCCGGTATTGCGCGGGAAAAAGATGCGGTACTGGCCTTGCAGGATATCCCACACATCTTTCGAAGCTTCTACGTGGTCAGACTCTGGATCTGTGGGAATGGCATCAATGCGATAGACACGGAAAAACAGTGCCAATAGAAAGATGCCCAGTAAAGCCAGAGTAGCCCAGTTGGTGCGTATGACTAGGACGCCTGAGCGCAGGGCATCTTTCCATGCAGCAGCATCCGGCAACCGCGGGTGAAACGAACGAGAGCGCACTTCCAAGGTTGCCAGCAGCCAAGCAGTCACCGCCCCCCACCAGCACAATACCCCTCGCACTGTGAAGCGGTTCTTCGCTAAAGAGACAAAAGCCACTGCTGCCAGCAAGACCGTCGCAGAAAGCAACAAGCGCTGTACTCGTGCGCTAACAAGGGGAACCCGTTGCTGCTCTTGGTGGCCTGGGCTGCGCGGCCATAAGATTGCATCCTCACTCTCTTTCCGCATCACTACCAACAGGAAAAGCACAACGGCAAGCGCCAAAAAGAGCACTCCATCGAGCACATACTCTCGCGCAGCGAGGCGGCGCTGCCCTAGAACGGCTAGCCATACCGCGACAAGGCCCAAGATTCCCCAGAGAGAACGTGCACTAGATCTCAATCCCTGACCTCCGAGTTGTTCATATCATTTCCCCATTTTATCTTGCTCTATGCAATTGACAAAATCGCATAGCCGCTTCATAATTGCCTTACGTTAGCTTCCATAGCTAGCAATACAGACGGGGGGTGCTGCACTTTCTTACGTCCAAGCTGTACCCGCCGCCTATAACTCTATCCGTGGAGATTGTTGGGTGCTGCTCTCGCGCTGGCTATATTACCTATCCTCTATTCCAACCCTATTGATTGGGATAAGGAATTGGCCTAAGGTGGTGGCGGCATTCCTCGGGCTGCCCGTTTCACAGCCTTTTGTGATCACACTGCGCAATGGTTATCGCTTCAAGGTACGCACCCGCATGGACATTTGGATCATTAAAGAAATTTGCCTCGACCGCCAATACGAGAAAGCCAGTATCGAGATAGGAGATGACTGGACTATTCTCGATATCGGCGCCGGTCTGGGTGATTTTGCTGTCCACGTCGCCAAAGAGCATCCTTCCACCACAATCTATGCCTACGAACCATTTCCCCAATCCTTTGCCTTGCTGCAAGAGAACCTTCGCCTTAACCGGGTGGAAAATGTCCAGGTTTTCCCTTATGCCGTGTGCGCTCACACTGGCCCAGCACCCTTTCACATCGCTTCGGAAGCAGTCGCACATAGCACTGCTTCTGCCCAACAGGGAGCGCCAAGTGAGTGTATCGAGGTACCAGCCATTACCCTCGATCAATTGTTCGCTGAGCTTCAACTGTCAAAGTGCGATTACGTAAAGATGGATTGTGAAGGCGCAGAATACGAAATTCTGTTTCAAACCAGCCCTGAAACCCTGCGGTCTATCCATCATCTTTGTCTGGAATATCACGACAGAATCAGCGCTTTTTCACACCAAGATCTGGTTCGATTTCTCACAGGGCATGACTTTCAAGTAGTGAAGCTTACCCCTTGCCCAGCGCATCGTCATTTGGGCTTGCTCTATGCAAAGAACCCCAACTGGACGACAGGGGCATTGGTGCCAACAGGTCAATCCGCTGACTGAACTAGGCTCTGAAACAGCCGCTCATATTCGTCAATCGTCTTCTCCAGGTCAAAAATAGCCGCAATCTGTTCACGGCTTTTGAGGTAGTGCTCTCGATTGTTCAATACCTCGACAATTCCCTCTGCCAAAGCACGCTCATCCTGCGGCTTTACGAGGAGCCCCATTTTCGTCAAGCGAATTGGCACACGCAATCCCGGGATGTCTGTCGCCACGGTCGGCGTACCACAGAGCATTGCCTCCACCTGCACCATGGGGAAACAATCTGAGCGGCTCGGCAAAGCCAGGACATCGCACATGGCGTAGAAATTGGCTACCTTTTGCGCATCATTGAGCAGACCTAGCATCACAATATAATCTTTCCATCGCT
>JBMFPM010000229.1:0-4235 GCA_049969135.1 Anaerolineae bacterium | reverse complement strand
TCCGGGAAGGCACGGATGAGGAATTGCTCCAGCTTTTCGCTGCGGTAGATACTTCCAGCGAGCACCCTTATTTAGCCAAGACCATTGAACGCGATCCGACCAAAGATGCCCGTTCGGCTTTGGAAGAGTTCTACCGCAAGATGCGTCCTGGGGATCCAGCAACTTTTGAAAATGCCCGCAATTATCTCGATGCCTTGCTGTTCGACTCCCGACGTTATGATCTGGGCAAGGTAGGACGCTACAAGTTGAACCGCCGGTTGCAACTCAATGTCCCAATGCAAACGCGCACTTTGACCAAACTTGACCTGGTCAAGATCGTAGAACGCATTATTTTGGTCAACAATGGGGTGGCGGAACCAGATGACATTGATCACCTGGGCAATCGCCGCATCAAGACCGTAGGTGAATTGATACAGAACCAATTGCGCATTGGCCTCCTGCGCATGGAGCGCATGATCCGTGACCGCATGAGCACGCGCGGTCCTGAGCAATTGACCCCTGTTTCGCTGATCAACATTCGGCCAGTGATCGCTGTGCTGCGCGAATTCTTCGGTGGCAGCCAGCTTTCGCAATTTATGGATCAGACTAACCCCTTGGCGGAATTGACGCACAAACGCCGGCTGTCAGCCCTCGGCCCTGGAGGGCTGCGCCGCGAACGTGCTGGCTTCGATGTGCGCGATGTGCATCACAGCCACTACGGGCGTATCTGTCCCATCGAGACCCCAGAGGGGCCAAATATCGGGTTGATTGGCTCATTGGCTACGTACGCGCGTGTCAATGAATTCGGCTTTATCGAGACACCTTACCGTGTGGTGCGGCGCTCTGTGCCCAACCAGCGTGAGGCTATGCTGGGCAAAGTGCTGCGCGAATCGGTAGTGGATCCAGAGAGCGGTGAAGTCATCGCCCGCGCAGGGACAGAAATCAATGAGGAATTGGCAACAAGGATCGAGTCGCTGCCTTTGGAGGAAATCCCCATCGTGCCGGAGGTTACTAATGAGGTCGTGTACCTTACGGCGGATGAAGAGGATCAGCACATCATCGCCCAGGCAGGCACGCGCATTGATGAGCATGGCCACTTTGTGGACAAGCGCGTGTCGGCGCGTTACAACCAGCGCTTCTTGATCGAATCGGCGGATAAGGTAGAGTACGTGGATGTGTCGCCCAAACAAATCGTAAGCGTATCTGCGGCACTGATTCCTTTCTTGGAGCATGACGATGCCAACCGCGCACTGATGGGTTCGAACATGCAGCGACAGGCTGTACCGTTGTTGCAACCAGAAGTGCCATTGGTAGCAACGGGCATGGAACGCCAGGCGGCATTGGATTCTGGGCAGGTTGTCATTGCCCAGGAAGATGGCCAGGTAGTCAGTGTTACCGGACGTGCCATCGTGATCCGCACCGCGCAGGGCTTGAAGACATATCCCCTACGCCGCTACAATCGTACCAATCAGAGTACGTGCCTGGATCAGCGTCCCATTGTATCCAAAGGCGATATTGTCAAGAAGGGCCAACCTATCGCAGACTCCTCTTCCACGGATCAAGGAGAGCTGGCCTTGGGTCAGAATGTCTTGGTCGCTTTCTTGTCCTGGGAGGGAGGAAACTATGAGGATGCGATCCTCATCAGCGAAGACTTGGTGCGCAAGGACAAATTCACCTCTATCCATATTGAAAAACACGAGGTTGAAGCTCGTGATACCAAGCTGGGGTCAGAAGAGATTACGCGTGATATCCCCAATGTAGGTGAGGATGCACTGCGCAATCTGGACGAAGATGGCATCATTCACATTGGTGCTGAGGTCGGACCTGGTGACATCCTAGTGGGCAAGATTACGCCAAAGGGCGAGACCGAATTAAGCCCGGAGGAAAAGCTCTTGCGTGCCATCTTCGGCGAAAAGGCGTGGGAAGTCAAAGATTCTTCTCTGCGTTTGCCTCACGGAGAAAGGGGCAAGGTTGTAGACATCAAAATCTTTTCCCGCGATGAGCATCGCGATATGTCCGCTGGTGTGGACAAGATGGTGCGCGTCAGTGTAGCCCAGCAACGGAAGATCAGCGAGGGCGACAAGATGGCCGGGCGGCATGGAAATAAAGGCGTGATTTCGCGTATTGTCCCTGTGGAAGATATGCCCTATCTTGCGGATGGCACTCCGGTGGACATTATTCTCAACCCGTTGGGAGTGCCCGCGCGCATGAACGTGGGCCAGATTCTAGAGACGCATCTTGGCTGGGCTGCGCATCGCCTTGGTTTTCGCACCATTTCTCCAGTCTTTGATGGCGCCGATGAGGAAGAAATCTCTGCAGAATTGGCACGTGCCTGGATGATGGACAGAGCCTGGTATGACCTGAACCAAAGGGTATGGCCCTGGCTGAACGAAATGGGCATAGATGATGAAAGCTTGGAAGACGACTGGGAAGCACAACAACTCTACCTACGCAAACACCTGTCGGAAGGATTCAATGACCTGGATGAAGTGCTTCTTGACCGCACGCGTGCTCGCTGGGCTTGGCTGCGCCAATGGCTGGGTGAGCAAGGCTATGATCTGGATGAACTCTGCATAGAAAACGGCAGAACGGTTACTCCGGAAGAGAACTCTGCCGTGAATAAGAAGGCGATTGCTGCTTGTCTGCGCCTGTGGCTGAAAGACCTGGGATATGATGCATCCAATGTTCCTGATAGCAACCTGGAAGCAGAAGCTAGGCGTGTAGGGAATGAACATAAATTGCCCTTGCCCACCTCAGGCAAGATGATCCTGTACGATGGGAAGACCGGTGAGCCGTTTGACCGACCGGTGACGGTGGGCATTATCTACATGATGAAGCTGGCGCACCTTGTAGAGGATAAGGTACACGCCCGTTCGACGGGACCGTATTCGTTGGTAACCCAGCAGCCCTTGGGTGGAAAAGCCCAACAGGGAGGCCAGCGCTTTGGCGAGATGGAAGTGTGGGCTTTGGAAGCCTATGGTGCTGCGCATACCCTGCAGGAGATGCTCACAGTCAAGTCCGATGACGTGACCAGCCGCGTCAAAGCCTATGAAGCGATTGTAAAAGGGGAGCCTATCCAAGAGCCAAGCGTGCCCGAGTCCTTCCGCGTTCTGGTCAAAGAACTGCAAGGGCTTGCCTTATCTGTGCAGGTTTTGAATGAGAACGGCGAATTGATCCAATTTGGCCGTGAAGAGAGCGAGGAAATACTACCCAAAGTAGGATTTGGCTTGGGCTTGCCTGGCTTTGCGCGACGCCCACGAGTAGGGTAAAATTAGCGCACAAGCTAAAATTGACAATTTGAACAATTTTGTATATACTTGAAGTTTGTAGGCTAAAATGCCTCAGGAAGAGTCTTAGAACAGACTGATCGCCTGTACTGGAAGAGACATGATACCGAGGCGCTGTGCCCGCAAGGGCGGCCTCGGTATATTGTGCCTCGGAGTAGCAAGGCTCAAGAATGAGGGAGAAGAAAAGTTGCCAACCATTAATCAGTTAGTGCGTAAAGGGCGCAAGCCCATCCAAAAGAAAACAAAAGCTCCTGCGCTGCGCTTTATCCGGAACGCGCTGAAGGGCAGGATCATCCGTGGCAAAGGCTCGCCTCAGAAGCGCGGAGTGTGCACGCAGGTCAAGACCATGACGCCGAAGAAGCCCAATTCGGCGCTGCGCAAAATTGCCAGAGTGCGCCTGACGAACGGCATTGAAGTCACGGCGTACATCCCTGGTGAAGGGCACAACCTGCAGGAGCACTCGGTAGTTCTTGTGCGCGGCGGCAGGGTGAAGGACTTGCCTGGCGTGCGTTATCACATTGTGCGTGGTGCTCTGGATGCGGCTGGCGTCGAGAACCGGCAAAAAGCCCGCTCCAAGTATGGCGCCAAACGTCCGAAGGCGGCCTAGCCACGGAGTTTGCTGCCGCCGCGCGACAACAAAGCAGGCAATTTGTGTTCCTGTGTGCGAGATGGCAAACCGTATGGCTGCTGGGAATCTTTTAGCGAATTGTTGTAGAGGGGTATTATATGCCAAGACATGGCCGTGTAGTTAGGCGAGAGATCGAACCTGATCCGAAATATGGAAACGTCATGGTGGCCAAGTTTATTAACAAAATCATGCGATGTGGCAAGAAAAGCCTGGCACAGCGCATTTTCTATGATTGCTGCGAGATCATTGAGCAGCGGACGCACAAGAATCCGCTGGAAACGTTCGAGCAAGCCGTCAAGAACGCCATGCCTGTGCTTGAAGTGAAGCCTCGCCGCGTGGGT
>JBMFPM010000228.1:0-4257 GCA_049969135.1 Anaerolineae bacterium | reverse complement strand
TTCCTACAAGGAGCGAGCACGGCGTTCCTTCAACTGGGCAACCTATATGGCGAACGAAGACGGGACGGTAACAGTGGGTATCGACCGCCCAGACTACTACAACCAATGCTGGTTTACCGACGGCTATTTCGATTTTGTGCCACATTTCTTGGAGGGTATGGCTGCCTGCCCGGAGTGGGCTCCTGCAGATAGGGATCACCTCCTGCGTTCGACTTCGATAGTCTGCGGGGTATGCTATGCACCTCTATGCGTTTCGTACCGCACGTTCGACAGCGAGGCAAGCGAGGTTTTGCGTTTGACCTTCGAACCATTGCGCGTTTCTAGTGCGGGGAATATTTTGCCCCGCTGCGACGCCCTAGGTTCCGAGCCGGGATGGACTTTTGAACCCGCATTGGGCGTTCTGCACGTGCACCATGCTGCGCCAGAGGTCGAGATCTCTGGCAGATGAGGGGACAAATGGCTTCTCATCCTGCAACGCGTGAGTTTCACTGGGGAACTGAACAAGGGCGACCGATCAAAGTAACGGTGCTGGGAGCGGGAACTGCCCTGCCCTGGCCAGAGCGGAGTGCTCCTGGGCATTTGGTACAATTTGGCAACACAGCGTTATTGTTCGACATTGGGCCGGGCACCGTAGCACGCTTAGCTCAGGCTGGCGTTGGCTATAGCGATGTCGAATACGTATTTGTTACTCACCTGCACCCAGATCATGTCCTGGACCTGGCAGCACTGATACAAGCGAATAGCTGCACACCGGGTTGGATGCGGGAAAAAGCGCTCCATTTGGCAGGCTGTCAGGGGCTGGCAGCATTCTACCAGGGTTTGCTGGCGCTCTTCCCGGACATCGCGCCCCAAACGTACGGAGTCAATGTGCGTGAGCTGGGTACAGAGCGTATCGCTTATGCGCATTGGACGATTGAGACGTGCCTGACTGGACACACAGCAACGAGCTTGGCCTATCGCTTGGAAGCGAACGGACGGGCCATCGTCTTCTCGGGCGACGCCACCCTGTCACCCGCTTTAATACACCTAGCGCGACAGGCGGACCTGTTGGTCTGCGAATGCTCGTTCCCTGGGGACGATGGGGGGCCCGATCACCTGGCAGCGCGACAAGTAGGGCGCTTGGCACTGGAGGCGGGAGCGAAGCGCTTGGCAGTGGTACACTTGTATCCCGTCGCACTGCAAGCGGATGTACTTTCTGTAATCGGCGAGGAATACGTCGGGCCCATATGGATTGCCCATGATGGAGCGACTTGGGTAATCTGAGGTGAAGCAGACCATGCGTTGGAGACGAGGGGTATGACAACAGCGAGAGCGAAGAGGAACACACGTAAATATGGCTGGGCAGATTGGATAGGCTTGTTGCCATTTTTCGCGTTCTGTTTTGCCTTCGAGATCATTCCTGTTATTGGGTTGCTCCACTCCAGCTTCACTGGGCCGCAAGGCGAGCTTTCCCTACACAATTATCTGCGCATTATCACTCCTCTGGTTATCAATTCCTTTCAAAATAGTTTCAAACTATCGCTTGCTACGGCCTTGTCGGGGATGGTTATCGGATCCTTGGTAGCCTATGCTCTGGTTGGCGTGCGCAATACCTTTGTGCGCGAGGCGGTTACCGCATTGGCGGATGTAGCGACCAACTTTGGCGGCGCCCCGCTGGCTTTCGCCTTTATCATTACCCTGGGTTCTACGGGCGTGGTTACCTTGGTGTTACAAAAGTTCTTTGGCATTTCTCTCTATCCACGATTCCGCATTTATTCTATTACCGGGTTGGCGATCGCCTATCTCTATTTCCAGATTCCCCTGATGGTGTTGCTCATGGTTCCGGCCTTGCTAGGGCTGCGGCGAGAATGGCGGGAGGCAGCCATCAATTTGGGCGCCTCCAGCCTAGAGTACTGGCTCTATATCGGGTTGCCACTCCTGCTGCCTTCGTTGCTGGGTGGCTTTATGCTGCTCTTTGCCAATTCCTTCGGGGCGTATGCCACGGCATGGACTTTGACGGGGCCGGATATCAACCTGGTTACCGTGCAGATTGCGGCACTCCTGCGCGGCGAGGTGCAATTGGAGCCCAAGATGGCTGATGCCATTGCTGCCGTATCGTTGCTGATTATGGCATTCTGTGTTACGAGCTATCAATTGACGATTGGGCGAACTCGGAGGTTGCTACGGTGAAAACACGCAGCATTTGGCGTTGGATTGTCCTGGGACTCTTTGTCCTGTATATGGTGGTGCCGCTGATTGCGACGGCGCTTTTTTCCATTGCGACACGCTGGGACCGCACGATCTTGCCGGAAGGCTTCACACTGGCTTGGTGGAAAGCGGTCACTGGACGGCGTGCTTTTGGGGACACGTTGAAAAACTCTCTTCAGGTTTCTTTCTGGACCGCGCTCTGTTCCGCCATTTTGATCACACCCACGGTGTATTGGGCGCACATGCGCGTCCCGCGTGCCAAGCCCATCATTGAGCTATTGACCATATTGCCTTTCGGTATCCCAGGCGTGGTCCTGGCGTTGGCTCTGGTGCGCTTTTATTCTGGCATCCCCATTCCCTTGGTCAACAGGCCCACGATACTCGTCGCTGCTTGCATGGTTATCGGATTGCCATTCATGTACCGGCCAGTGGTAAATGCCCTTTATGCGATTGAGGCGCGTGCGCTCAGCGAAGCGGCGCAAAGTCTGGGAGCAGGCTGGTGGACGACCCTGTTTGAGGTTATCCTGCCTAATATCCTGGTTGGTGTGATCAATGGCTGCCTGATGGTCTTTTCCCTCGTCTTTTCCGAATTCACTTTGGCAAATCTCCTACTGAGCACACGTTTCAAGACTTTTCCTATCTACCTGGTCGAGTTCACGCGCTTCGATGGCCGACAAGCCAGCGCCCTAGCGATGATCAGCTTTGTCGTGGCTTGGCTGGTCTCGCTGATCATCAATTTGCTGGCAGGGCGCAGGGGTCGGCCGGAGGAAGCCCTTGGCGCTAGGTAGCAGGCAATAGGTTTTCATTGAGGAGCTGATGGATGTCGCAGATAGCTTATCTGGAATTACAGGGTATCAGCAAGAGCTTTGGCTCTACAGTGGCAGTCAAAGACTTTAACCTGAGCGTAGAAAAAGGCGAATTCGTTGCCCTGCTTGGCCCCAGCGGCTGCGGAAAAACAACTACATTGCGCATTATCGCTGGCTTTGAAACTCCAGACGAAGGGAGCGTCTTGTTGGATGGTGAGGACATTACGCCCATCCCGCCCAGCAAACGGGGCATAGGCATGGTCTTTCAGAACTATGCCTTGTTCCCTCACATGACAGTGACAGAGAACATCGGGTTTGGATTGAAGATAGCACGCCGCCCTGCCGAGGAACGCAAGGCTCGGGTGGATGAAATGTTGGCACTGGTTGGTTTGGAGGCAGCTCGCGACCGTTATCCACACCAGCTCAGCGGCGGTCAGCAACAGCGTGTCGCGCTGGCGCGCGCGTTGGCTATCCATCCGCGCATCTTGCTGTTGGATGAGCCGCTTTCGGCATTGGATGCGGTAGTGCGGCTGCAGTTGCGCAACGAGATCCGTCGCATCCAGACACAGTTAGGCATTACCACGGTTTATGTAACCCATGATCAGGAAGAAGCCTTGTCCATCTCCGATCGCATTGTCGTGATGTGCAGTGGATTGATTGAGCAAGTGGGAAAGCCTGAGGAGATCTACGGACGCCCAGCGACCCCATTCGTTGCTTCATTCATCGGCACGATCAACCAATTGCCAACCCAAGTTGTGTCTGTTGAGCCTGGCCTGGTGCAATTTCAAGGGCGGACCTTTCAGGTAACGCTCCCCGACAATGTGCGTGAGGGAGATAATGTATTGCTGCTTGTACGGCCAGAGATCATTCAGTTGAAAGGAGGTGAGGAGGTAGGGACAGAACATGCACTACAAGGAGTGATCGAGGGCACTACTTTCCTGGGGCCCATCACTCGCTTCCACATCCGTTTAGGCGACTTTGTGATGGTAGCCGATCTGGTCACGGTTGAACGCACACGCTTCCAGCGTGGCCAGATAGTGCAAGTCAGCTTTCCGGCTACCGAGTGTCAGACTATGGCAGTCACGCCAAGCAGTGGCTAGGCACACAGCGTTGCTAAGCCACAAAATGATGAAACTCAAAGGAGGAGTGTAAAATGAAAGCGCGAATGATGTTGATCTCGGTCATCGTCATGCTGGCCTTGGTGGCGACCGCTTGTGCTCCCAAGGCAGCTACTCCTACGCCAGCAGCACCATCCACGAAACAG
>JBMFPM010000227.1:0-4258 GCA_049969135.1 Anaerolineae bacterium | reverse complement strand
AAACAGGTTGGAGCAAAGTTGGTGCGGAGGAGGTATTAAGATGAATGCATTTAACCGTGCAGTGGTTCTCTTGTTGATTTTGCTGCTTATTGTCTTGCTGATCATTGCTGCCGTTGTGCCCAGTACGGTGCTGGAGAGAACAATCTATACTTTGCAGCAGGCTCAGGATGTCTTGGTGACTCGCTGGCCGATGAGCTATGTATTCTTCCTGGTTGTGGATCTCCTGCTGATCTTTTTGCTCATCGGCTTACTGTGGTTAGAAATACGTCCACAGACGAAAAAGACCTTCACGGTGCGCACAGTCAGTGGCACGCAGGCAGAGATAAGCACAGCTTCTGTAGCACAAAACCTGCAATCTCGCCTCAGCGAAATCAGCGATGTGTTCAAAGTGCGGCCGGTCGTGCGTGGCAAGCGTGGTGGGGTAGATGTCTTGCTCGACATAGAGACAGCTACTGAGATTGATATCCCCAGCAAAGTGGAAGAGGTCTCGCAAGCGGCCCGTGATCTCATCGAGCAAAAGATGGGCCTTAAGGTCTCGAAGATCAAGGTGCACCTGAAGCAAGTGCCCCACGGCCGGGCCAAAATCGCTCCGTCTGCGCCTCCAGCACAACCACCTGCATCCACAGAGACTGCCTTCCCAGAGCAGCCGCAGACAGAACATGAAAGCAGTACGGGTGATCCATACAGTCAACGATAGCTGCTTCCATAGGGGAACACAAGCTATCTCATGTCATCCATGAATATAACTTCGCAGATGGAACGCGAGGGAGAGAAGCCGTATACTCATCCGCTCGATTTGACATCCAGAATCGAGGCATTGCTCTTTGTGGCTGATGAACCGGTCAACATCCGGGAATTGGCGCGGGTACTTGAGGTAGCCGAAAGCGAGGTAGAAACAGCTTTACAACAACTATCAGCACAATACAAGGGTCGAGGCCTGCGCTTACAACGGACAGACCGCCAGGTTCAGTTCGTTACAGCTCCTGAGGCTGCTTCTGACGTAGAACGTTTTCTGGGCTTGGATAACCGTACCCGACTGTCTGCTGCAGCCTTGGAGACATTGGCCTTGATTGCTTACCGGCAACCAATAACTCGTGCACAGATTGAAGCCATACGTGGCGTGAACTGCGATGGAGTCTTGCGTACTTTGCTCTCACATGGTCTGATTGCTGCGGTAGGCAGGCTAGAACAAGCAGGGCGGCCTATTCTTTACGGAACTACTTTTGAATTCTTGCAGTATTTTGGCCTGACAGATTTGAGCGAGTTGCCATCTCTGGATGTGCTCCGATCGTCTATGAAAGGAGGTGAAGATCATGCCGCCGGATGCGCGGCGGACGCGGCGCCCACGAACAAAGAGGTATGAAGCGGCGGAGAATCTATCTGCTCCAACGATTCGTCAAGAAACCGCAGGCAGAGCTTCGCAATCGGGGCATTCCCGCACATTGGTAGGAAGTTGGGTGCTGAATCCCCGTTTGGCTTTCGTGCTCCTGTTTGGGGTAGGCATAGCCACATTTCGCTTGAAGCATGATGTGCGGCTTACTCTGATTTGGTTGGTGCTGTTGGCCATGGTTTTGCTTTATGCAGAGAGTGGCCGTCTGAAGAGCGATTACAGCTTGCGGAATGTGGCGCGGGGTGCGGTGGTCGGGGTCATTGTCGCTTTGCCCTTCTCCCTGTTTCAACGCGATTTCTTCTATGCGACAGCCGCGCATTTGTACAGCGTAGGTGATTTGCAGGTATTGGTAGAGCGCGCGGTGTTCCTGGTGCCTATTTTGGAGGGATGCTTTTTCCGGGGTATGGTGCAGCGAGAAAAGGGCTTGCTCGAAGGAGCGCTGCTTTTTGGCCTGGCGCAAGGGGTATATTTTATTACCGCAGTCAATGTATATCCGTCAGTTATTGCGGCGGTGGTGCTAGGGCTGACCTTACTGGGGTTGTTGTACGGTTATCTTTATCAACGCTATGGTCTGACGGCCAGTATTTCCTGCCACGTGGCAGTAAACTCGGTGCTGTTTGTCTTGCCTGTTGCCCTGGATAAACTCAGCGCCTTTCTTGTTTGACTAAAGCCGTTTTCTGTGCTAATATGCAGCCCGTTATGGGGGCGTGGTGCAGCGGCCTAGCATACCTCCCTGTCAAGGAGGAGATCGCGGGTTCGAATCCCGTCGCTCCCGCCTGTGACAAAAAGAACCGCAAGCCAGGCTTGCGGTTCTTTTTTTCCTTCGGAGCAATGCGAAGCAATATCACTTGCACTGGGCACAGTGTGACTGCCCCGCCGCTCTTCCTCACTTACCCCATGCCCAGCGCCTTAAGCGTAGTGCCGAGTGGCTCTGAGTAGAAGATCGGATCCACCTTCTCTACGATATCCGGTGGGCAACAACAACGATTGTGCATTGCCCGCGCCATTGCTATCCAGCCAGAAATCATCCTGATGGATGAACCTGCTTCAGCGCTGGATCCCATTGCTACACTCAAGATCGAGGACCTGATGCAAGAGCTAGTCCGAGATTACACCATTATCATTGTCACGCACAACATGCAAGAAGCGGCGCGGGTTTCGCACTATACTGCTTTCTTGATGATGGACGAGGACCGCGCTGGCATGTTAGTGGAATACGGACCAACCAGCCAGATTTTCACTGCTCCTCGAGACAAGCGCACGGAAGAGTATATTACTGGTAGATTTGGATGAGAACAGGTAACGCATCCATATCCTATTCGTGAAACGAAACGGGGGCTGGCTTCCAATCAGCCCCCGTTGTATATTCCTATTCGGTCTTCTCCACCCACCATGGTTGGTTGGGGTCTTTCAAGTACGCATCAATGTCTGCTGCTGCCCGTTTGCCTGCGCCCATGGCACTGATGACGGTGGCAGCGCCGGTTACAATATCGCCACCAGCCCACACACGTGGTTTCTTAGTGCGCCCCGTTTCTTCGTTCGCCACAACCGTGCCATGTTTGGTTCGCTCCAGATCGGGCGTGTCCGTGAAAACCATAGGGTTGGGGCGTGTGCCCAGAGCCATAATGACCATGTCCACTTCCATATCATACTCGGAACCAGGAATGGGCACAGGCCTTGGTCTGCCGCTGGCATCCGGCTCGCCCAGTTGCTGCTTCTGCAAGCGAATGCCGCGCACCCAACCCTTCTCGGTGCCCAAGACTTCTACCGGCGTGGTCAGGTAATGGAACTGGATGCCCTCTTCCTCGGCATTAGCCAATTCCTCAGCCCTTGCTGGCGCTTCGGCCTTGGTTCGGCGGTAGATAATATGCACTTCCTCAGCCCCCAGGCGCAACGCACAGCGAGCAGCGTCCATCGCCACATTGCCCGCACCAATGACGGCAACACGACGCCCGATCATAATGGGCGTGTCATATTCGGGGAACAGGTAAGCCTTCATCAAATTTACTCTGGTCAGGAACTCGTTCGCACTGTACACCCCGTTGTAGTTTTCGCCAGGGATATTCATGAACATCGGCAAACCTGCTCCTGTGCCCAGGAAGACGGCATCGTAGCCACTAGCAAGGAGTTCGTCCACCGTATACAATTTGCCCACCACTGTGTTTAGCTTGATCTCCACACCCAGGCTCTGGACGTATTTGACTTCAGTAGCCACAATGTGCTTGGGCAAGCGGAATTCAGGAATGCCATAGATTAGAACACCCCCGGGCGCATGTAGGGATTCGAAAATAGTTACTTTGTAGCCCATCTTTGCCAAGTCCCCAGCGCAGGTCAACCCGGCTGGGCCAGAGCCAATAACCGCCACGCTCTTGCCGTTAGGCGGAGCTACGGTGGGTGTGCGCACACCTTGTGCGATCTCCCAATCAGCCACATAGCGTTCCAGGCGGCCTATCGCTACGGGTTCAAATTTCTTGCCCAGCACGCAGGATGCCTCGCATTGGGTCTCTTGTGGGCAGACGCGGCCACAAATCGCCGGCAGATTGTTCTTGTCCTTCAGCGCAGTTACAGCACCCCACATATCCCCTTCGCGCAGGGCAAGGATGAATTCGGGGATGCGCACCTGCACCGGGCAGCCTTCGATGCAAGTTGGTTTCTTGCACTGCAAGCAACGATTGGCTTCAGCAATCGCCAACTCATGGCTGTAGCCAAGCGCTACCTCGTTAAAGTTACGCGCACGGACTTTTGGGTCTTGGCGCGGCATTTCATTTCTAGGTGCAACTTTAGCCATGTCTACCGAACCTCCTCACAAGGGCATCGTTGTTGATGTTCTCGTTCAAACTTCTCCAGAGCGCGTTTTTCCTGTTCTAG
>JBMFPM010000226.1:2981-4286 GCA_049969135.1 Anaerolineae bacterium | reverse complement strand
CTCTAGACAATAAGTTTTTGGTCCTTGTTGGGATGGAGGGACAAAATGGCTACAATCCATGCAAAAGAATCAATAAAACGAGAGACAAACCTGGATGCAAGAGAATTGGAGCGGGGCCTTATCCAGAAGATCTCCTTGTTGGCGATGACCATCAGCGGGTTGGCCTGGTGGGTGACCTTGCCGAGCCCGGATTTCCCTAAACTCAAATTTTTATATTTCGTTGCACTGTTCGCTATTTCTATCGCTAGTTATCTTCTACACAGTAACAGTCCTCTTCTGGCTCAGATAGTTCTTATTTTTGGTTCCATGCTAGTTTTCAATCATGCAACTCTCTTCTTTTCAGGTGAAGTGTTATATTTTTCATCTATTCTTATTGTAGAAGCAGGAATAGCCATGCGTCCAACCCTTGGGTTATTGCGGCTATTCTCAGTACAGTAATTTTGGCTCTTCGTGTCCCACAAGATGCAACTCGGGTTTCGATCTGTCTGCTCCTATGGCTGATCGCAGCTATAGAATACATCTCCTCACATGCTCTCCACAGCGCTCTCGGCTGGGCATGGAATAGCCAGCAAAGAGCTGCCAGGCTTCTGGAGGAGCTGCGCCAACGCCGGGCAGAGCTTCGGCGCACGGTTGAGGCTCTTACTGAGGCCACCAATCGGTTGCAACGCGTGGGATATGAACTGGCCATAGCCCGAGCGAGGGCGGAGGAGGCCCGTAGGTTGAAGGAGCAGTTCGCAGCCAATATCAGCCATGAACTACGAACTCCTCTTAGCTTGATTTTAGGTTTCAGCGAGGTCATGTACTTCTCGCCGGACATATACGGTGATATGGTCTGGCCGCCAACCCTGCGCCATGACGTGCGCCAGATCTACCAAAACAGCCGACGGTTACTGGATCTAGTGAACGATGTGCTCGATCTTTCGCGGCTAGATACCGATCAGATGCCCATCTGTAAAGAGCTGTCCGACCTGGGCACAGTCATTCGGGAAGCGATCGAGACTGTGGCTCCCGCTATCCAAAACGGGAAGCGTGGCTTACATGCAGAGATTCCTAGCGGCCTCCCCCTCCTGGCTTTTGACCGTACTCGGATTCGCCAGGTCTTGATCAACCTTCTCAATAATGCAGCACGTTTCACGGACCAGGGATCCGTAACTGTTGCGGTCAACCCCGGAGACCAAGAGATCGTGGTAAGCGTAGCAGATACTGGCTCGGGAATCCCGGAGGAAGAACTGGGTAAGATCTTTGACGAGTTCTACCAAGTTGATATGTCCATCCGCAGGCGACGCGAGGGCGCTGGTCTAGGGC
>JBMFPM010000226.1:0-2971 GCA_049969135.1 Anaerolineae bacterium | reverse complement strand
TTTGTAGAGCTTCACGGAGGAAGAATCTGGGTCAAGAGTAAATTGGGCAAAGGCAGCACATTCTATTTCTCCCTACCACTTGTGGGGACGGTATCGATCGGACAGTTGCGTTCCACTCCTCCCTTGAGACCCAGATCGAATCCTGTGAGACGCCCCGCCGTCCTTGTCGATTCGGACCCCACTGTTTTATCGTTTCTCCGGCGTCACCTCCAGGGTTTGGAGATAATCCAATGCAACACTCTCAAGGATGTAACAGAAAATCTCGAAAACCTGCGCCCATCCGCGGTAATAGTGAACGTGATGCCAGAAGCCGCTCTTGCATCAGGCTTGGGTTACATCCATATACTGCCCCAGCAAATCCCCCTGTTTTTCTGCTCCTTGCCCAGCCAGAGTTGGCTCATGGGTCAGTTTAATGTTCATGGCTGCCTGGCCAAACCTGTCTCCCGCCAGGAGCTATTACAGGCCTTGAAAGATCTAGATGCTAGAGAACTTTTGATCATAGACGACGACAGAAGCTTTGTGCAACTGATTATGCGCTACTTGGAAGGAACACCAGAAGGCTATAAAGTGCGTGTAGCCTACGAAGGCAGCGAGGCCTTGCGAGAGGTTCGTAGGCGACCCCCAGATGTGATTCTGCTCGATTTGATCATGCCGGGCATGGATGGCTTTCAGTTCCTGGAGGCCTTACACGCCGACAAGACAATCAGTGCCATTCCCGTGCTTGTGATCACTGCCAAGAGTTTTGGCGAAGATTTGCTCGCCCAACAAGGCTCCGTGATTGGGCTAGCACGGCGGAAGCCGCTGACGCCAGGGCAAGTCATTCGCGCTCTTCAGGCTCTATTGGACCTGGATCTCTCGGAACCTTACCCTGATAACGTGATAGTAGCTCCAATAGCTGAGGGCGTTTGACCGGCTTGGGCAAGAATGCGCTCGCCCCTAGCGAGTACGCCAGCTCGGGATCATCAAGCACCGAGCAAACGATGATGGGGATGTTCTTGGTCTGTGGACGACTCTGCAAGATCTGAAGAATTTCCCAGCCATCTTTTTGGGGCATCATGACATCGAGGACAATGATATCCGGCGGGTTCTCCTGTACAAAACACAACCCCTCTTGGCCATCGCCGGCACCAACTATTAAGTATTCCTGATCTGCCAGATAGCGCCGCAAGAGCTCAATCAAACCCTCATTATCATCAATGACGAGAATGGTGCGTTTCCTTCGATGGCCGGCTTCTATCACGATCTGGTGGCGGCCGTCTTGGGTTTTCTCGATGTAGCCTCGGCCTCCTAACCGGAGAAGCAGCTCTTCGGCCGTGGCGGGCAGTCTGTCAAACCCCGATCCTTCCGGAATGAAAGAGAGACGGATCTGGGGTTCGGGGCCGGTGTGCTGAACACACAGGGAGATGACCGTATAGGGTCGGGCATTTTTCACAACATAACTGGAGGTCACGATCAGAACTTGGCGCAATAGCAAACGATCAGTCATGACGGAGGGATGGTCTGCTTGGAAGGAACACCGTAGATCCACCTGGCGTTGCTGTGCTAGTGGGCGGATGACGTCCAAAACACCTTCGATAATGGGTTCGAGCGCGATCTCCTCTACGTTGATTCCCAGACGGTCTGCCTCTTGCGATACCAGGAGATTGCGCGGGGCCTCAGCGATATTGGCGCTATTGGTACTCTGTGCTAGAACGGAGCAAAACCGAATAAAGACTAATCTGGCAACATCTTCTTCAGCCTCGCGTAGATCACGATAAACTTGGCGCTCGGACAGGGCCAGCTCATGGGCAATGGCCTCGATAGTGAGGCCTTCGACGTAACGCAGATTGAGCACATTGTAAGCACGGGCGCGCAACGAGCGAAAGGGAACATCTGACCCTGGGTTCAACTCCTCAATTGCCTCCAAGACCGCAGTCCGCAAGAAATGCATACGCTCTCGCGGGGTAAAGACCTTGCCAGGCTTTAGGCTATCCGCCAGTGCATGAGCCTGCAGGTAAGGATAGTCGTAGAGATGGTTCAACACATCCCGTATTTGCTCTACAAAGTTCCGCTCGATTTGCATCATCGTCCTTTGAGTGTTTGTAATCTCTAGTTGCCCTCATGTCAGCATGATGTCAGAAATACGGCGAAAAGACCTTGTTTCCTCACGTAACCTCCCTTATTATTATATCAGGATATTATTCCATGACAAGGCAACTTGGGGAGGTGAAAGCCATGAGTGCTCCGTGGGATCTTCGGAAATTGACGCGTCGTTGTTTCTTGCGGGCTGCAGGCGCAGCAGTGGCTTTTGGCGCTCTTGCGGCCTGCCAACCTCGGATCGTCAAGGAAACGGTCGTAGTCGAGAAGGAGAAGGTCGTCGAAAAGGAAAAGGAGGTCACCAAGGTCGTTGAAAAAGAGGTGACCAAGGTCGTTGAGAAAGAGAAGGTGGTTACAGCAACACCTATGCCACTCACCGGTCAAGTGGTCATTTCCATTGGCGGCAAGTTCCCTGAAGAGGCTCGTAATGCTTTGCTCGCCGCGTACAAGGCGGTTAGGCCAACCGTGGAGGTGATCTGGGAGGCACCGGACCTTTCTGGGTCGGACTATGGTACCTGGTTGGGTACCCAACTTGCGGCAGGTGCGGTCAAACTTGACATCGTCTCTGGCAACTATGTGGATAGCTATCGCAACTATCTCGACTTTGACAAGTACCGCAAGCTCACCAATCCTCATACAGGCAATCCATGGGATCAGGATCTCGATTTTGACTTTTTTGTCGAGCGGAATGTTCAGGGCAAACGCTACATGATCGCCACTCGCGCCGTGCATCAGTATTGGTTCTACAATGTGGAGCTCTTTGAGAAGGCGGGGGTCAAGCCACCAAAGAATTGGTCGGAACTGGCAGAAATATGCGCCAAGATCAAAGATATGGGGATAGCTCCAATTGCTGCCAGCCATCTGACAAGCTGGATGGTCTGTGTCTACTTTGATC
>JBMFPM010000225.1:1027-4286 GCA_049969135.1 Anaerolineae bacterium | reverse complement strand
TGAGGATGGAGAACTGGCCACTGGCTACATAAGGTGCTGCATCTATTCCGCCATTCTGCAGGTAGCCCAAGATCGTGGCAGGGTCATGGACATCTGCGATGTACACTACTTTTTCGCCTCGTTCCAGCCCTTGCTGCAAGAAGAGTGAGAGCAGCGCGCGATACTCTTCATTGGTTTCATAGATAAAGCAAACGTGCTGCCCTGGCGCGAATTCCTGCAACCACGGGTGGCTGCGGGTTGGTTTGGTGTTGTCTGTGTTGTCCATTGAGCCCCCTTGTCTTGCGCTCAGCTTTGCTCACCGTGGCAAATTGCCATCTTCGGCACAGGTTCAACAGACAGACTATGTGCTCTCGTGCGAATACTTTGCTATTCTACCACATGGGCCGGGAATATCCAAATCAATGGCTGATCCTCACCCATCCACCGAGAAGGGAGGCTGAAGATGCCTCGTGGTGAGCCTTGTGGATGCATTCCAGCACTGCCGTACAACCTTGAAGACGCAGCCTACGGAAAAAGGTTGCGTGAATCTTTTGTCCCATAGCCCTTCACAGCTTTTTTCTGATGCAGTTTGGTTTTTCCCTTATATCTGCTGTATACTGCAACACACAGTGGATTCTCTAGGCTGTTCGTGCATCCTCAGCACGGTTTAGAGGCGCAATATTCGCTGCAAATCAAGCTGAGCACAGTGGGGTCCGAAGCGCTGGCCGAGTTGTGCCATAGGAAGGGAGGACAAGGTGGCTGACAAGAAAGTATTGGTGGTGTTCTTTTCCGCGACAGGAATGACAAGGAAGGCTGGGCAGGCTATTGCCGATGCGCTATCTGCGGCGGTCGAGGAGATTCAGGAGGTTCATCCACGCCCTGCAGACATTCGGGGTAAGGGGTGGCGTAACTTCTTGAATATGGGGTATGCCGCGTCCCACGCCCTCACCGGGCGTGCTGTGCCCATCCACACAGCACAGCACGACCCAGCGGATTATGATTTGGTGGTTATTGGCACGCCAGTCTATGCTTTCTCGCTCGCAGCACCGGTGCGGGCATACCTCCAACAATATGGTGCCAAGTGTAAGGAAGTGGCTTTCTTCTCCACAGGGCTGGCCCTGAAACCCATACCCAGGGTTTTCCAGCAGATGGAAAAAGCTTGTGGCAAAGCTCCCAAGGCGGTTTGCTCCTTTCAAGCGGACAACGTCAAGACGGGGGACTTTTTGCCCCAAGTTCAGGAGTTTATCGCGCGGCTTTAATGAACCGATTTTGCAACAGCCCTATTACGTGAGCATTTGTATTTGACTTTCACGGCACTGTGCGCTATACTAGAAACACAATGCAATACCCCATGGCGCTATCGGAGGGATGGCAGAGTGGACTATTGCGGCGGTCTTGAAAACCGTTGTGGGCTCGTCCCACCGGGGGTTCGAATCCCTCTCCCTCCGCAGCTTGGGTGATTGGATAGACTGGGGAGATGCCAGAGTGGACGATCGGAGCCGCCTGCTAAGCGGTTGAGGGGGTTAGAAACCTCCTCCCTGGGTTCGAATCCCAGTCTCCCCGCTGGAAGGCAGGCTAGTGGCAATCTGAAGGCTACCAGTTTGCTTCCGTTGACGTAGATACATGCCCCCGTAGCTCAGGGGATAGAGCGCAGCGCTGCGGACGCTGAGGTCACAGGTTCAAGTCCTGCCGGGGGTGCCAACACAAATCCCGCCTCATCATGAGGCGGGATTTGTTTTTGAGCCAGTGACATGAACACAGCTAGGATGTCAGCCCATTGTCCGTTTGTTTTCAGGTAAGGGGACAGAAATTGTGCTATATTCATTACCAGAAAGAACGCTATGCTGAATAGGTGTAGCGCAATCGTTCGTCAGTGTGTAGGCAAAGGAGGTGGATCATGTTCTGGTGGTTTCGGCCATGGCGAAGACATTGGTGGCGGCGTCGCTTCTGGCGGCCATATCCTTACCGCCCTGTGGGTTGTGGGCCTATTGGCTGTTTCGCGTGGTTTGTCATGATACTGTTGTTAATGGCGTGGGCATTTTTCGTGGCATGCACGCGCATGTGGTGGTGAGGTCATGACAAGGCGGAGAACACACCCATTACTATGCAGGACAAGATGCCTGCCGCTGTAGCAGAGGGAGCATAAAAGCCCACCAGCTCCCTCCGCTTTTTATACAGGCTGGAAGTGAGTCAGCCTTCTGTAGCTTATCCAAGGATATGTAGCGTTGCTTTCTACGCTACTTCGGAAAAGCGATCTTTCTTGGCTCCGCAGACAGGACATTTGTCCGGCGCTTCGCCGCTGACTGTATAGCCACACACGCTGCAGACAAAGATGGGTGCTGCGGGCAAATCCTTGCCAGCTTTGAGGGACTCCAAGGCTTGTGAGTACAGGCCATAGTGAACTTTTTCCACTTCCAAGGCGTACTTGAAGCTATTCACTGCTGCTTTCTCGCCTTCTTTTTCGGCTTCGGCTAGATACGCGGGATACATTTCTTTGAACTCAAAGCCCTCGCCGTCAATGGCTGCCTGCAGGTTCTCGGCCGTGGATTTGATGCCACCCATGACACGCAAATGGGCATGGGCATGGACGGTCTCTGCTTCAGCCGCCGCGCGGAAAAGCTTGGCAATCTGAGGATAGCCGTCCGCTTCCGCTTTCTTGGCAAAAGCCAAGTACTTGCGATTTGCCTGGCTCTCTCCCGCAAATGCTGCTTTTAGATTATCTAATGTCGCCATAGTGCCCCCTTTCTTGTCATGAGATTTGCTGCCCAAAGATCCTCTTTGATGCCTGTAGTATAGCAAAAGGACTAAATTTGTCAAAATTGTCTACATTGAAAAGAGTATCTGTCATTCCGAAGCGGGGGCATGCGATGCTTGGAAGGGAACCTTTGTTTCAGGTGAGGCGTCTATAAAGGGCCTTTTCACCAGACAGCACGGGTGGAAAGCCATAGTCTAGACAGAAAGGAGCATGGAAAATGAACCGACGTGAATTATTGCTCTGGGGAATTTTGTTTGCTTTGAGTGTATCGCTGGTCGGCGGGTTTGTTTCTGCGGGAGCGCGTCTGGAGCAGAGGAATTATGCAGAAGCGCAACCGCTCATTGACCTGGCTAAAGCAGACCTGGCGCAGCGGCTGAACGTGCGGTCGGAGGAGATCCGTGTGCAGAGCGTGGAAGAGGCGCAATTCTCCGACAGCAGCCTGGGCGTGCCAGAGCCGGGGAAGGCATACCTCACTGTCATCACGCCTGGTTACATCATACGCCTCGTGGTGAATGGTCGAGTGTA
>JBMFPM010000225.1:0-1017 GCA_049969135.1 Anaerolineae bacterium | reverse complement strand
TGGCAGTGGCAATTACGTGGTCCTGGCAAAGTAGACAGGATTCACCGCCGAGAACGCAAAGAGCGCGAAGGTAAAAACCTTCTCTGCGGGTTCTGCGTTCTTGACGGTGAAGTTCCAATTTCCCTGCAACTTTGCACAGAATCAGGAATTGTGCTAGACTATATGGTGTAACGAGTGAAGTATATATTGCACGGATAGCCCATTCAGACTTCGCAAGTCGGAGCGAAAAGGCAGTAAGGAGACTGTACTATGTCTCGTATTACCAGACGCCAATTCCTGAGGACCATGTTTCACGCGGGCCTGTGCGTTCTAGCGGGTGAAGCACTGGCATCCTGCCAGTCAGGTACCAGCCAACCCAGCCCAACCCTATCACCTGCCACACCGACATCTACCCCACTCCCATCGTATATACGTCCAGCGCTCTACTACAAAAGGCCCAGCGGGCAGCCAGATTCCACAAAGGTGATGTGCGATCTTTGCCCCAGGCGATGTGCGATAGCGGATGGTCAGCGTGGTGAGTGCGGCGTGCGCGAGAATCGTGGTGGCACGCTCTATACAGTGGTTTATGGACGGGCTTGTGCTGTGCATGTAGACCCCATTGAAAAAAAGCCCTTTTACCATTATCTGCCTGGAAGCAAGGCTTTTTCCCTCGCCACTGCTGGATGCAATTTGCATTGCCTCTATTGCCAGAACTGGCAGATTTCACAGCGCCGTCCCGAGGAGGTAGAGAATGTAGATCTGCCGCCAGAGCGAGTTGTGGCTGCTGCCCAGGAGTACGATTGCCCCGTTATCGCTTACACGTATACAGAGCCTACCGTTTTCTACGAGTACATGCTGGATACCGCACGGCTGGCGCGGGAGCAGCATCTGCGCAACGTGGTGATCAGCGCTGGTTTCATCAATCCTAACCCGCTTATCGAGCTATGCCATGCTGTGGATGCAATCAAGATTGATTTCAAGGGGTACAGCCCAGAATTCTACGTCCGTGTTTGCCAAGGTGCCCTGCAGCCAGTGCTG
>JBMFPM010000224.1:0-4307 GCA_049969135.1 Anaerolineae bacterium | reverse complement strand
AAAGCATCCCGTACGCTTGGAAAATTATTCTATCAGCTTGCTGCGCAGAGCAAGGCCACAGACCAATAATAATGCGATGGCACTGATCAACAGCCCGGTCTGGAAGGAACGGGGAGCATAACTGAACTCGACAATGTGCGTCCCGGCCGGGAGGTACACAGCACGGAAGAGCAAATTGGCGCGCAAAAGCGGCGCTTCCCGCCCATCAACGCGCGCACGCCAGCCGGGATACCAAGCGTCTGTGAGCACCAGATAGCCATCTGCTGCAGCTTGTACCCGAATGATCACCTGACGAGAATCATAATCCAGTATCTCTACTCTATCTACGCCCTCTGCAAGGGGTTGAGGAGCAACGGCCTGCTCTGTCGCAAGCAGCACTTCTGTGCGTGGGTCGAAATCCGGTTCGCGCAGCACACGCATTGTCTCGCTATCATCAGGGATCGCCCTCGCCTTGTGCACCATAAAGGCCCGAGGCAGTACATCGTGGTTGAGATAAACCGCTACATCTTCGCTACGATATGCCAGTGTGTGGTCGCCCTTGCGTGCCAAGTGCGCAAGAAGATGCTGCTCCCCATGCGCATCAATCAGGATCAGGCGTTCGATGCGTAGATAGGCAGATGGCACCAAAGGTTGGACTTCCACTGCTTGCACGGTGAACGGGTTCTGCAAACGAAACTGCGCTTGATACACATAGCCTGGGTGATTTTCTGGGGGAAAACCGGAGCGAGCAGGCCAGGAGCGGGCAACAGGCGCCTGAGAATGGCGTACTGCTTCACGGACATCGCTGCGTTGATAAGCCCATTCTGCGGTATGCCAACCAGCGCGTAGGAGAATCGTCTCGCTCTCCCCTCCGACTCCGTAGAGTTTAATCTCCGCTACCGGCTGCCCCTCAAGCCAATCCACAGAATGGCTGGTATAGGATTCCACCTCCACCATGGCGACCTGGACCGGCGGTATTGCTACATTGCGCCCTACAGGATTCAGGGCAAAGGGATCCTCCACATCATAGAACTCACTGGCTTCGTCTACAGGTAGAACCTGTGGGATGAGAAAATACTTCACGCCCAAAAGATCCAGCATTTGCGGCGTCATTTGCTTGATGTACTGAGCATAATATGCAGGCATCAGCGGGAAATAGCCATTGACAGCAGATAACCCATGAATGAGCGCGATATTCGGATAATAAGACTCGCGCATCACGGATAAAACCGGCACAATCTCTTCATGTGTGTACAAACGATACAGGTCCGATTGGGAACGGAAAAAGGAGAGGGATCGCGGCTCCGTCGTAAACTCTGCCCGTGGCATAGTCTGATTGTAAGTTAAATTGTAGACAGCGTTAAAAGCAAATAAATCTATCACGACCATCCCCAGTGCAATGGTGGATAAAATACGCTGTGAAGAACCTCGGCTCCACCACGCCCAAGCTAACCATCCCAATGAAAGCACGGCTAGAGCTATGGGCAGCCACCGCCAGAGATCAATCAGCCTGTCCACTGTAGGGATACGCAATGTGCCAAGTAACGTCAATAGGGCGATTCCCACGATTGCCAGCCAGCCAAGTCCTCCTTCTACTATCTCTGGGAGATCTCTCACGCGGCTTAGCAGGGCATGAAACCCTAATCCTGATAGCATAGCCACGGAGAAAGCAAACAAGTACAAGTAGCGTGCTGGCGCACGGAAGAAGCTGAACACTGGCAGGCGCAATAGACTCAAATAGAGGGGATTCCAACGGCCCAGCGCCAGCAACAACCCAATCAGTGCGAGAAGGGCAAAGAAACGTGTTGGCTTGAACGGTTTGGCTGCTACTCCCCATCGTTCCTGAGCAATAAACGGAGCAAGCAATGCCAGAAGCAGCGGCAACCATCCTACATAGCCCACCAATTCAACGGATGTATTGGGGTAAGGATTGCCCAGCACGAAGGGGGACAAGAGACTGATCAAGTACAAAGGATGCAAAGAGAAAGAGGTAAAAAAAGCAGGATCCAATCCGCCTGAGCGGATGGAGAACTGTGTTAACTCATAAGTGGGCAACAATTGCGCTGCTGCCAAAGCCATCCCAAGTAAAACAGAGAGGGCAAAAAAGACTAGCACCTTACCCTGCGCCCGGATGACCAAGGCTAGATACAAGCCATAGGCCATCAAAGCCAGGAAAGTCAATAATGCGATTTGGGGATGACCAGCCAGGAATTCCAGCCCAATAAGCAATGCCAGCAATGCCGCTTCGCCCGCACGATGTCGGGAAGTATCTCCCACCATGAAACGATCTGCTACGAGGAATATCCACGGTAGCCATGCAGCGCTGGCAACAATGTTCACATGGTTGAGATGAGCCACAAGAAACCCACCCAGAGCATATACTAACCCAGAACATAGCGCTGCCGTGCGCCCTACTTTGAGCCGACGGGCGAAAGCATACGCGCCAATAGCAGCCCAAACAAAGTGCCCCAGAATAAAGACATTGAGCGCAACAGGTACCGGCAGCAAAGCATGCAGGATTAAATTGGGCGGGTAGAGCGCACCCAATTCTCCTTCGGCAAGAAGTGGATAACCGGCAAAAACGTCCGGCGTCCACAAAGGCAGGGAAAAGCGTGCCAGCTCAGCCGCATAGACACTGCGCAGCGGGTAGTGCAAGCGATAGATGTCACCAAAGTAGAAAATGCCCCCTAGTGCAGCCCTCCAAAAGACAGCCAGCACTAGGAAAAGCATCACCAATATAGCAACCCAATCCTTGCGCTCAACCACGATATTTCATCTCCATCCTTTGATACCCCATAGTTTCAGCGCGCTCACATTTCAGGCATATGGTTTGTCAGCAGCGTTTCTGTGGGCGTAGGCTCCACGGTTGCCGTTGGTTCAGGTGTTACTGTGTCTGTTGACGTCGGCGGTACGGGTGTATCCGTTGGCATGGGCGTATTGGTCGCCGTAGGGGTATGCGTCGGCGTTCGTGTTGGTGGTGTAGTCTCAGTGGGCACTGGCGTCCGAGTATCCGTTGGCATAGGCGTTCTAGTAATGGTCGGCGTCGGCGTGTAGGTTGGCGTAAGAGTATGTGTAGATGTCGGCGTTGGCGTCCTCGTTTCCGTTACAGTAGGAGTGAAAGTTGGTGTAGGAGTACTCGTTGGAGTTGGTGTACTTGTTGGAGTCAACGAAGGCGATTGAGTACCCGTAGGCGTAGGTAAGGGTGTAGGCGGTAGCTCAATCACGGTCAAATCATAGCTTGCATCTGGGTCATAATTGCCCTTGTTGCTAATCGTAGCCACCGCCACTGCTTCTGCCAGTGCCTTGAAATACACCTCAGAACCCAGGCTTCCAGCCTGCGCGTCATCGTTTTCGTAGCGCTGCCCAGCCACAGACACAATGACCACAGTGTCCACACCTATAGCCAGGTCACTAGTAATCACTCCATAGACCCGCCCCGCTTTGACGCGAAAGCTCACTCTATCCACATCTCCACTCGGATAGAAATTGTGCCGCTGCGTCTCGCCCAAAGCGATGGGCTTGGGATTGACATCATCCGGCTCGAAAGCATCCGTGAAGACCGGGGTGGGCGACATAGTGAACGTGGGTGTCGCCAATAACGCTGCGCGCAATGTCTCCCGCCGTGTCTCTGCCGTAGCAGTCAGGCCAATAGCTATCCCTCGCGAACCGCCATAGGACTGGGCGCCCAGGTAGATCGCAGCGACCAACGCTACCACAGCAATAGCAAAGGCAATGCCGCGTACAGGTATCTGTTCACGCAGACTATCCACTGCCATACGTATGCTCTGTAATTGTCCGCCCTTCATGGCTGCCTGCAGCGCAGCCTTCATTTCCTGGGCTGACTGATAGCGATCTGCGGGATCTTCCTGCAAGGCCTTCATTACCACCGCACTGAGTGCTCGGGGCACCTTGCGGTTCAGGCGATGGGGAGGCACCCGATTGCGCAGGTACAACTGGCCCGTCAGCATTTCATACAACACCAGCCCCAGCGCGTAGAGGTCGGAGCGTTGATCCAAATAACCAGTGCTACTTGCCTGCTCAGGCGATTTGTAGGCTGGAGTGCCAGGATGGGCTCGCGCTTCCTGCGTGCGCCTAGTCTCGTGTCCTACCTGCGCCACGCCAAAGTCGGTTAGCTTGGCTTGTCCTTCCTTCGTCAGCAGGATATTGCTAGGCTTGATATCGCGATGGACAATGTCCCACTTCCAGATAGCGTCAATCGCCTCACAAAGGTCGAGGGCAATAGCTACTGCACGGGCTGGTTCCAATGGCCCCTGGGCAAGCAGGTTCTTCAGACTGCCGCCATCTACATATTCCAGGACAAGGTACAG
>JBMFPM010000223.1:0-4320 GCA_049969135.1 Anaerolineae bacterium | reverse complement strand
AATAGCCCTAGAAGACAGGACCTTCTATGAAAACCCAGCAGGAATCAATATCGAAGGCCTTGTGCGTGCTGCGATCAATAACTTACGTGGCTTGCCTGTGCAAGGCGGCAGTTCTATCGCGCAGCAATTGATTCGAAATGTGATCATGACGCCAGAGGAGCGTGCCCAGCGCAGCTATGCACGCAAAATCAAAGAGGTAATCCTAGCGTACGAATTGACCCGTCAGTATCCAGGCGTGGAAGGCAAGGATCGCATCTTGGAATGGTATTTGAATACCGTATCCTACGGATTCCCAACCGGAGTAGGCGCTGCGGCCGAGTTCTATTTTGGGAAACCTGTTTGGGAACTTGACTTGGCTGAAGCTGCTATGCTGGCCCATATCCCCCAATACCCCGCGCTAAATCCCATTGATAACTTTGAGAAAGCCAAGATGCGTCAGGAGATTGTCCTTGACCAAATGTACCTCCAGGGCTATATCAGCGCGGAAGAAGCGTGGGCAGCCAAACACGAAGAATTGCATATCGTATCCAAACGCTTTGACATCACGGCTCCCCATTTTGTGATGTATGTCCGGCAGTTATTGGAAAAGAAGTTCGGGCCTGATGTGGTATATCGTGGCGGCTTGCGTGTCTATACCACCCTTGATTTAGAGCTGCAGAATGAGGCAGAACGTGTTGCACGTGAGTATATCGCTGAGGTCAGGGAAACACATAACGTGCATAATGCGGCGGTTGTGGTGCTCGATGTCAAGACCGGTGAGATCCTGTCTCTGGTGGGCAGCCTGGACTATTTCGATCCCTCCATTGCTGGTCAGGTGAACGTAGCCATCTCACCAAGACAGCCTGGCTCCTCATTCAAACCATTTACGTATGTAACTGCTTTTGCTCAAGGTTATACCCCCGCGACAATGATTATGGACGTACGGACCAGTTTCCCGGATCCTCCCAACCCGCCTTATGTCCCAGAAAACCATGACCGGCGCTTTCGTGGCCCGGTACTAGCACGACAAGCACTAGCTTGCTCCCTCAACGTGCCTGCGGTGGCTATGCTATATCGTGCTGGCGTCAAGAATGTGCTGGATACGGCACACCGCATGGGGATAAATACCCTGAACCGTGAATTTTATGGGTTGAGCCTCACGCTAGGTGGTGGTGAGGTAACCTTGTTGGATCTTGTCTACGCGTACAGCGTTTTCGCCAATGGTGGCGTCATGGTTGGTGAACCGGTGCCGGCAGAGGATTTGAAACCTGGCTTCCGTGAGCTGAATCCGGTGGCAATTCTGAGGGTCGAAAACACCGAAGGTGATGTTATCTATGAGTATAGCGAGCCTCAGCGCAAGGAGATCATTAGCCCACAGTTGGCTTATCTGATTACCAGCATTCTCTCTGACAACAATGCCCGCGTGGGTACTTTTGGGCCTAATAGCGTCATTAACCTCGGGCCGAATGTGGCGGTAAAAACTGGTACAACGACCGATTACCGAGATGCCTGGACGGTGGGTTATAGCCCGCAAGTGGCTGTAGGAGTTTGGGTAGGTAATAGCGATAATACGCCTATGGAGCACCTGCCTGGCAGCCGGGGAGCAGGGCCCATCTGGCGCGGAGTCATGGAGTGGCTTCTCAAGCGATTGCCAGAGGCCAAGTTCCAGGTGCCAGACGGACTGGAATGGGTTGAGGTAGATGCTACTTCGGGGTTGCTGCCTACACCCTACTCCCCACGCAAAATACGAGAGGTCTTTATCAAAGGCACTGCACCGACGGAGTATGACAATGTGCACCGTCCATTTCGCATCTGTCGTGCCTCAGGCAAACTAGCAACACCATACTGCCCCCCCGAGGATGTCGAAGAGCGCGTGTTCGAAATTTACCCTCCTGAAGCAAGCGACTGGGTGCGGGAGAATGGAATACCTCAACCTCCAACCGCCTACTGTGATGTACATGGGCCGAGTCCGACCACATTGGAAGTAGCAATTGCTACCCCCAGCCTATATGCACATGTCGCAAGAGTGGTGCCTATCTTTGGCAATGCCCGCCCAGGAGACTTTAGATTGTACCGAGTCGAATACGGTGCGGGATTGAATCCACGGGAGTGGGTTCCAATTGGTGGCGATCATTACAACCGAGTAGATAACAACGTTCTTGAATATTGGGATGTGAGCCAATTGCCAGATGGCCTGTACACTCTCCGGTTGATCGTGATCGAAGGAAGTGGCAATCAGCGTTCGGCGAGCATCCAGGTCATCGTGGATAACACGCCACCTAAAGTGGAGATCATCCATCCGCTGGATGGGGCGGTCTACACTCTCGAAAGCGATGAATGGGTGAATATCCAGGTGGATGCCATTGATAACTATGCGATGGATCGAGTCGAGTTCTACCTGGATGAGCAACAAATTGGCTACAGCACGGTTGCGCCGTTCACCCACAAGTGGACTATTGCGCTCTCTGATACTATCCCTAGTCTGATCCGTGACCCTGCTATGATTAGCAGCACCTCTGTGATTACCAGCGCAGATTTCTCCATACAATCACAGACATTGCTCGATGGCACAGTCATCACAGTGACACGCTCAATCACGGATATGCGGGTCATAAGCACCACAAGCATGTCTTCCGTCGGGCGTGGGATTATTTCAGACACTGCAGGTTATACGGAGACGCATGTCCTGTATGCCATCGGGTTTGACGCAGCCGGCAACAAGACGGAGAGTTCCAGGGTGCGTATTTACACGATTCATAAGCCGAAAGAGGAAAAGAAAGAGACTCCAACTCCTATAGCTCCCACGACAGGATCGCGCCGCTTGGCAGATGAGCCAAATCCCATAGCCTGGTTCCGATTAGGTGGAGAACAAGATAATGTGGTGATACCTTTTCCGGTGATGAATTTTCCATCTGACACTCCTCGCCCTTATAGACGCACGTAAGCCAAGGTCATCAGCGAGTTTTCTGCTGGGAGAGGTCATGAACACGGCCTACGTATATGATCCACTGTATTTGAAACATGATGCCGCCGAGCATCCGGAGAACAGCCGCCGGCTTGAACACATCATGAATCACCTACGACGGGCTGGTTTCCTGGAACGGATGAAAAACTTGCCCGCCCGGGATGCCACGCTGGAAGAGATTGCCACAGTTCACCATCCTGCGTATATCGAGCGCATACGTGCGTCTTCTGAGGGCAAGGCCGGTTGGTTGGACCCGGATACCTATATTGGCCCATATTCTTATGCTGCTGCTTTACGGGCTGCAGGGGGCCTGATACGTGCTGTCGAAGCCGTATTGGAAAATGAAGTGAGCAACGCCTTTGCCTTGGTGCGTCCACCGGGGCACCATGCGGTATCCAACCGTGCGATGGGCTTTTGCCTGTTCAATAATGTTGCGATAGCTGCTCGTTATGCCTTACAACGGTACAAGCTGGAGCGCATCTTGATTGTGGATTTTGATCTGCACCACGGTAATGGCACGCAGGATGCCTTTTATGAAGAACCGCGGGTCTTGTATTTCTCGACTCACCAATACCCCTATTATCCTGGCACCGGGCATTGGCAGGAGATAGGGCGCGGGGCTGGCCTTGGCTATAATGTCAATGTTCCTCTGCCTGCAGGCGTCGGCGATGGGGGCTATCAACGCATCTTCGATGAAATCCTGGCACCTATAGCCCGGCGTTATAAACCACAGTTAATCCTCGTGTCAGCGGGCTATGATGCTCATTGGATGGATCCCTTGGGCATGATGCTTTTGTCTGTGTCGGGATACGGTAACTTGATGCGTGTGCTGGTTGCATTGGCTGAGGAACTGTGCGCTGGGCGTCTGGTGCTGACCTTGGAAGGTGGGTATAACTTGGAAGCCCTTGCTTTGTCTGTTGCTGCTACTTTCTCGGTATTATTGGGAGATAAACAGGTCCATGACCCCTTGGGCCCTGCGAAACAAGGCGAACGAGCCATAGACCATGTCCTGGAAGCAGTGAAGAAGGTGCATGGGCTCAGTTCGTAGTCAGTGAGTCAGAAAGTTAGCGCGAGCCCCATAGAGACGATTTCAATAGGATAAGAGTGATGAAGCTCGAGGTTTATCAAGACAGTAAAGGGTTTGATACCCTCCGCGCAGAGTGGGACGCTCTGCTGCAACGCAGTGTCACAAATGTGCTCTTCATGACCTGGGAATGGCAGCGAGCCTGGTGGGAAAGCTTTGGTGCTGGCAAGAACCTGCGCCTCCTCACGATCCGTGATAATGGGAATGCGCTCGTGGCTATTTGTCCCCTCTTTGTCCAGCAGACATTCATTGACCCCAAGGCGCCATTGCCGGAGATCAGCGTGGAACGTCC
>JBMFPM010000222.1:0-4330 GCA_049969135.1 Anaerolineae bacterium | reverse complement strand
CCTTTTTCAAACATCATCTGGAGGCAATGTCCCAACTCATGTCCTAACATCAGAAAGCCATACATTGACTAAATCAGCAAATCGCCTACACTTTCACTTATGGATACTATCGCTTGGCTCCTGGAATCGGACAATCCTTCTGTGCGTTACCTAGCACTTCGTCACCTACTGGAACTCCCAGAAGATGATGTGAAAGTGCAATCAACTCGCTCCGCAATCCCTGCTTCGCCAATCGTGGCACGCATCTTCGCGCGGCAAACCCCTGACGGCTATTGGGGTGATCCTAATTCGCCCTATCAGCCCAAATACAAAGCTACTTATTGGATGCTCATGCTCCTTGGCCACCTGGCGTTGAACTGCGAAGATCAACGGGTGGGACGGGCCGTAGAGTACATCTTTCAGTTTCAGCAGCCGGAAGGCGGTTTTGCCGAGTTTGGGGAAGAAGGAGCACGCCGCGAATACCGCCATGTTGTGGATCGCAAAAAGGTGCGCGGCCAGGAACTTCCCGATGAACAAGCCTTTGTGGTTGACCTAATGCATCAAGGAACCCTCTCCTGCCTCACCGGAAATATGGTTGCTGCCCTATTGCGCCTGGGGTATGGTGAGCATCCGCGCCTGAAGCGGGCAGTGGAGTGGTTGGTGAGCATCCAGCGCAGCGACGGCGGTTGGCTCTGTCCCTATTGGAGAGCCCATATCCGGGACAAGCATTCCTGCTTTCATGGCACCATTTGCGCTCTGGAAGGATTAGCTGAGATACCCTCGCTTAAGTGCACGCCCGAGATAAAAGAGGCACTGGCGCGTGGAGCGGAATTCCTCCTCATGCACCGCCTGTACCGTTCCGACCGCCACGATTGGGAAATCATCAACCGGAGGTGGCTGGAACTATCTTTCCCTTGGTTTTGGGGATATAGTGTCTTACGCGGCCTGTGGGTGCTGACAAAGCTGGGAGTGCACGATGAGCGTATGAATGATGCAGTGGCCATCCTGCGCGAGAAGCAGCACGACGACGGCAGGTGGAATTTGGAAACAACCCCCAACCCCATGCAGACCACTCTGGAGAAAAAAGGCCAGCCCAGCAAATGGATCACACTGAAGGCACTGGAGGTACTGCGCGCCAAGGATATGCCCTACCTGTAGTCTCGCTTGGCCTTCTGACAGCAGGTAGATGCAACATCAGCAGACTTTTTGACAAAAAGAGAGTTTTGTAGTATTATATGAATAATTGCTCATATATTCACATAATACTGAAGCAGGGAAACATGACCGAGATAGAAACCGATAGCGGCAAAAGCGAATATATTGATGTGCAAAAAGTGCGCCAGGCGCAAGCCCAAATGGTGGATGAACCAACGGCAACCCAACTGGCGCAGTTTTTCCAAGCTCTCAGCGACCCTACTCGTGTACGCATTATTTCTGCCCTCTCTGCAAGCGAGCTATGCGTTTTCGATCTAGCCGCTACACTGGGCATGAGCCAGTCGGCGATCTCCCACCAACTGCGCATTTTGCGCCAATTAAGGCTGGTCCGATGGCGCAAGGCCGGACAGATGGTCTACTATGCGCTCGACGATGAACACGTCTCAGCCCTTTTCCAACAGGGACTGGATCACGTAAGACACAGCTAACCCTCGGTGGAGGGAGGACACACTATAATCTATTTTGGTGAGGACAACGATGACAACGACACGACAAATCACACTACCCATCATTGGACTGGACTGCATGGACTGCGCACGAACTCTGGAGGGCGGACTCGCCCAATTGGGAGGCGTGCAAAGAGCGGAACTGAACTTTTCTACCGCAAACTTCACCGTGCAATACGATGCACAGCAAGTGAGCCCAGTGGACATTATCGCCCGCATCCGCGAGTTAGGCTACGATGTCGCGCTGGGTGATGAACTGGTCTTTCAACTCGAGGGCCTGGACTGCGCCGATTGTGCAGCCAAACTGGAGCAGGCCATCGCTGCCTTGCCCAATGTGATTGGCGCACGAGTGAATTTTGCCACTGCGCAAATGCATGTCCGCGGTATTGCCAGCCAGGATTTGCCCCAAATGATCGCGCAGCGAGCGAATGAATTGGGGTATGCAGCGCGGTTGCCCTCTCCTGTTGCCGGACAACCTAAGGCTGCGCAACGCACTTGGCGAGACTATTTGCTTCAACGTGCCCGCTTAGTGCTTACTGCTGCTTCAGGCTTATTTTGGCTCACAGCCATCGTGCTGCACTTGGCGGGTGCTGCCGCGCCAGTTGCAATCGTTGCCTATGCTCTCGCTATCCTCAGCGGCGGCTACTACGTTGCCAAGAGCGGCTGGGCAGCGTTCCGCACCACCCACAGCTTGGATATGAACGCCCTCATGTCCATCGCTGCTATCGGTGCCATGGCAATTGGCGAATGGGCAGAAGGAGCTACCGCCATATTCCTGTTCTCCCTAGGCAACACGCTGGAATCCTTAACTATGGATCGGGCGCGACAAGCCATCCGCAAACTGGTGGAACTATCTCCTAAAGAAGCTACACGCGTACATGGCGATCACAGGGATCGCGTTCTTGTGGAGCAACTACAAGTCGGAGACCTGATTGAGGTCAAACCCGGCGAGCGGGTGCCTATGGATGGCGTTATAGAAAGTGGCGTGTCCACACTGAACCAAGCTCCCATCACTGGCGAAGCGGCACCGGTGGATGCTCGTCCTGGTTCACCTGTGTATGCAGGGAGCATCAATGGCAACGGAGCGCTACTGATCCGCGTAACCAAGATCGCCCGTGACAATACTTTGGCACGGATTGTGCAAATGGTACAAGAGGCACAAACCCGACGGGCACCAGCCCAGCGTTTCGTGGACACCTTTGCCAAGTACTATACACCAGCCGTCATCGTTCTGGCGGCAGCTATCGCCATTGTACCGCCACTAGCCTTCCATGCGCCCTTTTTCACCTGGTTCTACCGCGCACTAGTGCTACTGGTCATCGCCTGCCCGTGCGCACTGGTTATCTCTACTCCCGTGGCAATTGTCTCTGCCATTTCCAACGCTGCCCACCATGGCGTTTTGATCAAAGGCGGCATGTACCTTGAAGCGCTTGGCCATATTCGCGCAGTAGCCTTTGATAAAACGGGAACCCTCACGGAGGGCAAACTGGCAGTCATGAATGTCGAGCCTGTGAACGCTCAGACAGCACCCAATACTGCCGTATCTCCCTCTGCAACCAACAGCAACCCCATTGCCGATGACATCCTGGCGCTGGCTGCTTCTATCGAAGCCCACTCACAACATCCGGTTGGGCAAGCCATCTATGAAGAGGCTCGGCAGCGCAGGCTGGTTCTAACATCCGTTGCTGATTATCAGGAACTGACTGGTTTGGGCGGTCAAGCGCGCATCAACGGTCAAACCTATTACATAGGCAGCCATTCCTTGTTCTGTGCACGTGTGCCTCACGCAGAACAGATTTGCCAACGGGTTAACGAACTAGAAGCGGAAGGCAAGACCGCCGTTTTGGTGGGCACTGAAGATAATGTGCTGGGTATCATTGCTGTAGCCGATAGAGTTCGCGAGGTCAGTGCAGAAGTGGTTCGGAAACTGCACCTCCTGGGCATCGAACGGATTGTACTGCTCAGTGGTGACAACGAGCGGACAGCCCAGGCAATCGCCAAAACAGTGGGCATCCACCAGGTGCAAGCCAACCTGCTGCCCCAAGATAAAGTGCAAGCAGTGGAAAGGCTTTTGACAGAGCACGGCAGCGTAGCCATGGTGGGTGATGGCGTCAATGACGCACCAGCCATGGCCAGGGCGACAGTAGGCATTGCCATGGGCGCCGCTGGCAGCGATGCAGCTCTGGAAACTGCAGACATTGTCCTCATGTCCGATGACTTACAGCGAATTCCCTATGTAATCCGCTTAGGACGGCGCACTATGCAAAACATCCAACAAAATATCGCCTTGTCCTTGCTCATCAAAGGCCTCTTTTTGGCGTTGTCTTTGGTCGGTTTGGCTACCCTGTGGATGGCTGTCTTTGCCGATGTGGGTACATCGCTCATCGTTACCTTCAACGGACTGCGACTGTTACGTGATTCTGGATAGGGAAAAGTATGCCAGAGACTTCTGAGACATCCACAATGTCTGAGGGTTTGCGCTTTGACCCGGCCCGCATGGCAGACCAGATTGAACGATTTGTGCAAGCAGAGGTGGCGCGGCTGGACAAACGTGGCCTAGTCCTTGGACTAAGCGGAGGGCTTGATTCCACTGTCTGTGCATACCTGTGTGTACGCGCTCTAGGCAAGAAACGCGTGCGAGCATTCATCTTACCTGAACGCGATTCCGACCCACAGAATATCCGCGATGC
>JBMFPM010000221.1:0-4350 GCA_049969135.1 Anaerolineae bacterium | reverse complement strand
GCTTTTGTTTCGTTGCGCGTGCTGCCAAAGCTGGCTCGTGTGACCACCCTGTCAAACATCATCAGGTGCTTTGCGCCTCACCCCGTTTTACCTGTAACATGCACAGAATAGCCAGCAGCATCGCTAATGACGAAAAGAGAAACAAGACGCGATGACCCAATAAGTCCATCAAACCGCCGGCGATGGGTGGAGCTACGATTGCTGCTGACATGGAGGCGAAATAATACAAGCCCGTGTAGGAGCCAATCTTCCCTGGAGGTGCAATGTCAGAAACCATGGGAAACGAGTTGATATTGATCAAAGCCCAGGCGATGCCGGCAATAATCAGCATGCCTGTTAGATAGAGCATGTTCGTGATGAAATAGCCCCCTAGAATAAAGATGAGCAGTATCAGCAAACCTGATAGGATGGTGGGTCGCCTGCCGAAGCGTGTGGCAATAAATCCAGCGGGCAGCGAGAAAAGCAAAAACGCCGCAGAAACATAGGTGAGCATGGCTGCGGCAGTGCTCTCTGGAATCCCCAGGTACTCTTTGCCATATGTTGTCCAGAAAGTCTCAATGGCATTGTAGCCTATGAACCAGGTAAAGATCGCCAAGAGGATAAAGAGGGCGCTTTTCTCCTCGCTCTGAACGATTTCACGAATAGTGGAGAAAATGCCTGTGCGTTCGGTGGATTCTTCGTGTTCTCGGGGTTCGCGAATGACCAGCACTACGATTGCAACTGCCAACAACATGATGAATGCTCCCACGTAGAAAGGCAATCCCCTGTTGGCGCGATAGAGGAAAGCACCACCAAGGAAAGCCAACGTAGTGCCCAGCCCACCCATGAAGTTGATGATGCCATTGGCTTTGCTGCGCAACGGTGAGGGAGTAATGTCAGGCATCAAAGCCACGGTAGGCGTACGGAAGATAGCCATGGCAATGTTCATGATAATGATCGCCGTCAGGAGCAAGGGGAAAATGGGGAGCAAGAGATGCAATACGGGAATCAAAGCAAAGAAGAGCGCTGCAATAGGTGCACCAATCATCAGATAAGGCATGCGTCTTCCGAAACGGCTGCGCGTACGGTCGCTCAGAAAGCCTACGTAAGGTTGAATCGTTACGCCTGCAATGTTGTCAAAGGTCATGATCGCACCGACGAGCCACAACGGAAGCTGATATTCGCGTAAGAAAATCGGTACATACGAGTTATAGACGGACCAGATGAGGCTAATGCCAAAGAAGCCAAAGCCAAGCACAAAAGTCTTCTTGTAATCGAGTTTCATGCATCCTCCTTGTGAGAAATAGAATGTTTATGAGCGATATGCGCAGCGTATAAAGCCGCGCTAGTGCAAAAAGCGCTCCAGCCACTGTATAGATTGAGCCCCAGCGAAAGCTAAAGCGATTCCCTTGATGGTCTTGCCCAGGAAGCAGATGAACAGAAATTGCCACAGAGGGAAATGGAGCGCCCCGGCGGCAATGCCCGCTAAGTCAAAAATGGGGTTGGGTATTACGGACAGGACGAAGATGGTTGCAGTTCCATAGCGCTGCATCCAACTTACCAGACGTTCATATCTCGCTCTGTCCTTGTTTTCGATGATGGCTGCCCCTCCGTAGCCAGCCAGATAGCCACTCAATTCCCCGATGGCCATGCCCGCGCCGGATACAATACCAACCAGCAGGGGATTGAAGATGCCTCCGGTGATAAAGGTAGCTGCCAGGCTGGGCACAGGCAGCAGGACGGTAGCATTGCCCACAACGCTAATCAGGAAGAGCCCAAAGTATCCATATGTAGAGAACCGCGCTACCTGCTCACGATAGGCAAAAATGAGCACCGTGATGCCCAAAGCGAGTAGAAGGATCAGCAGACGCCACCATTGTAGTGACTCCGTCTGTGCCTCAGGAGAAGGGATGCCCTTTTCTGGTTCCATTCAGTCCTCCGTTGAGTGGCTGGGGACAGCGCAGATTTTGTCTATATGCAGTATTCCCTCTTTACCTGTTTCAAGATTGGTATAGAGGGTTGTCTTTAAAGTGCCCCAAAAACCCTAGCGCGGAGAGGCAGGGTTCAATCTCCAGGGTGTGCCTAGTTTAATGATGTCAGCCTGCGGGTTCTGTAGCCCTTGAGTCGCGTTGACCGTGTCCACGAGCAAGGAGCAGTGGCTGGCAATCCAGGCATAATCGTAGCAGCTATGCCCGGCAACTATGACCACGCAATCGTTCTCTGCCAAGAGGCGCTCAGTCAAAGACTGAGATGTGAGCTCTTTCTTCTCACGATAGAATACGCTCTGGCCAATACGAAAATGAGGGACATGGGGGTCATTGTAGCAGACCTCGGCACCACGCTCCAGGAGCAACTCGATAATGCGCTCTGCCGGGGAATTGCGGGCATCATCTACATCTTTTTTAAAGGCCACGCCCAGAATAAGGATCTTGGATCCACGCAACACTTTGTAGTGACGGTCAAGGCCGGCGATGATCAGATCAACGACATGGTACGGCATGCTCTGATTGACTTCGGCAGCCAATTCGATGAACTTGGTGTAAAAGTCATATTCGCGGGCTTTCCAAGAAAGGTAGTAGGGATCCACGGGTATGCAGTGGCCGCCCGTGCCAGGGCCTGGGTAGAAGGGCATGAAGCCAAACGGTTTAGTGGCTGCTGCTTGGATCACTTCCCAGATGTCAATGCCCATGCGTTCGCAAAGCAGAGCCAGTTCGTTCACGAGAGCAATGTTCACGCTGCGGAAGATGTTCTCCAGAAGTTTGGACATCTCCGCAGCGCGCGGTGAGGACACTACATGGACCACCGGCGAAAGTTGGCTGAGCAATCGCTGCGCCAAATCAGCGCATTGGGACGTGAGTCCACCTACTACCTTCGGTAGGTTCCCCACGTGGTATACTTTGTCGCCTGGATTAATACGTTCTGGAGAAAAAGCGAGGTAAAAATCCTGCCCAGCGCGCAAGCCGCTTTGTTCCAGAATAGGGAGCACCTTTTCCTCAGTAGTGCCAGGATACGTGGTACTCTGCAGGATAATCAGTTGTTCATGGCGCAGGCGCTTGGCAATGCCTGTAGCAGCAGCGATTATCGCTGAGAGGTCAGGCGCCTTCATGGCGTCGAAGGGCGTAGGTACGCAGATGAACACAATGTCTACGCTGGACAGGATGTCATAATCCGTTGTTGCCCATAGCCGTTGGGCTGCTACTAACCGGGCGATATCTTGAGCAGAGACATCCAGGATGTAGCTGCGTCCCTCTTGGATGGCTCTAACCCGTGCCTCATCCACGTCAAGTCCAGTGACTCGATACCCTGCCTCAGCCAAACCAACCGCTAGAGGCAATCCCACATAACCCAGGCCCAAGACACAGATATGCGCTGTTTTGTTTTCAATGCGATCTGCCAAAGCCAAGGCTTTTTGCCCCTTTCATTCGAGCTTCACTTGCTCCAGGCGCCACAAGGCGTATCCTGCTGCGACAACCAGCAGCCCGCCAATGAAGTAGCCTTCCATAATACTGGCCTGTGTCAGGAACATGGCGATCACGCCCAGGGCGCAACAAACGAGGTATAGAATCAGCACTGCTTCGCGCTGGCTGGCGCCCATCAATACCAAGCGGTGCGAGACATGGTCCTTGCCCGGCGAGGTCAGCGGGTTGAGCCCGCGACGCAGGCGAGAGATGACGACGAGGGTCGTATCGAAAACAGGCAGCCCTAACACAACTACCGGGATCATCCAGGTTACAAAGGCGACGTTGTCAGGGAAGCGCAGCTTGATGCCCAATGCCGCCAGCATAAAGCCGATGAACAAGCTGCCACTATCGCCCATGAAGATGCTGGCAGGGTTGAAATTGTAGTAGAGGAAGCCCACACAAGCACCCAGAAGCGCTGCAGCCAAGCTCGCCACCAGGTACTGCCCGCTCATCACTGCCAGTAGGAAGAAAAAGATGCACGCCACAGTAGCCACGCCTCCAGACAAGCCATCCATATTGTCAAGTAGGTTCAGGGCGTTGGTGATGCCCACTACCCAAAGCAGGGTGGCTGCTGCATTCAGAACGGCGTTATGCAGAAAACCGACCCGGACACCGGAAGCATAGAGAATGCCGGCAGCCAGTGTCTGTCCAGCTAATTTGAACAGTGGCCGTAATCCATGCCGATCGTCCCACACGCCCAGGAAAGAAACCAGCGTAGCTCCGACCAACATGCTGACAACCTGTGCGACGTAGAACTGATGGCCGAAGGCTACCAAAGCAATGATACAGCCCAAATAGATAGCGACTCCACCGAGGCGAGGGACCGGATGCGTATGCACTTTCCGCGCACTAGGCAGATCCACAAAACCCCAGCGTATGGCAGCTTTACGCACAAATGGAATAACACCCA
>JBMFPM010000220.1:0-4351 GCA_049969135.1 Anaerolineae bacterium | reverse complement strand
TTTTGGCTATGCCCTGCGCATGACTGGTGCCAATATCCGCTTTGCCTACTACGGTGGCATTAACACGAAGAGAGTAATTTATCTCACTATGGCGATCAGCGGCATTTTTGCCGCGCTGGCAGGAGCGCATCTCTCCATGGGCATTCACCAACGGGTAATTCTCAATGTCTCGATGGGATTGGGCTTTGAAGGCATTGTCGTTTCGCTTCTAGCCAGGAACAACCCCTTGCTGATACCAGTGACGGCACTCTTCTATGGATACCTGCGTGCTGGAGCGGATATTATGGAACGTTCCAGCGATGTGACCAGGGAGTTGGTGATGGTCATCCAAGCTGTCATCATTCTGCTGGTCACGGCAGAGGGATTCTTGGCTTTCTTGCAACGTCAGATGCGTATCAGACGTGAAGCTGAGCTGGCTGAAGGAAAGGAGGCTAGCGATGTCCTTTGATGTTGTCCTGAGGAGCATTCTCAGCGCTGCTTTCGTCGGCAGCGTCATCCGTGTAGCAACGCCCATTTTACTCCCTGCTTTGGGTGGCTTGATTTCCGAGTTGGCTGGTGTGAGCAATGTTGCTTTGGAAGGGCTTATGCTTATCGCAGCCCTAGTGGGAGTTGTGATAAGCACTTTTACCGGAAATGCCTGGCTGGGTTGTCTGACTGGAGTAGCCTGCAGCGTAGTGGTTGCCATTTTGCTGGCTTATTTTCACCTAAATCTTAAGGCAGACATTATCTTGTCAGGCTTGGCCATCAATATTGCCTCCTCAGGTGGAACTATCTTTATCCTGTATCTGTTGACAAAGGATAAAGGCAGCTCGAGCAAGCTGGCTAGCCTCAGCCTGCCGCGCATTGCTATCCCCGTGCTTGATGGAATGCCCGTCTTGGGGCCGATGCTTAGCAGACACAATGTGCTTACCTACGTGGCAGTGTTGTTGATCTTTCTCATCTGGGTATTCCTGTATAGAACGCGGTTAGGCATTCATATCCGCGCTGTGGGTGAAAATGCCGAAGCAGCCGGTTCGGTAGGTATCAATGTTCGGCGCACGCGCTATATCGCGTTAATGCTGAGTGGCATGATGGCTGGGTTAGGCGGAATTAACATGTCTATGGGTTACCTCAACATGTTCCAGCGGGATATGACGGCTGGTCGCGGTTTTATTGCCCTCGCGGCTGTCTATCTGGGTAACCGCAGACCGCTTGGTGTGGCTTTGGCCTCCCTGTTCTTCGGTTTTGCCGATGCGCTGTCTAACCAATTGGGGTCATTAGCTATCCCGCCCCAGTGGGTGCAGATGATTCCCTATGCCGCAACGGTGCTTGCCTTGGTAGCCTATGCTGTGCAGGGGCGGGCGGCTGCGGTGGAGCGGGCGCGCCGCTTGCAGGAGAGGCTTCAGGCACACGCGGAGGCAACGGGCAGCGAGTGAGTGATACAATGTCAGCTGTACAATCCTCTTGTGCTTCAATGAAAGACGAACGACTTTACCGCCATATTTTGGGCGGACTGCTCGGCGAAGCCTTGGGCGATGCCTGGGGTATGCCGGCCCTGTTGACTCCTGAGGAAACATGGCAGCGGTTCGGAGGTTGGATTGATCGTTTCTACCCCGGACCGCCCGACCATCCTGTCCATGCTGGCTTGCCAGCAGGACGTGTGACCGATGATACCGAGCAAGCCTTTGCCCTCGCGCAAGCTATCATCGCAGACGGTGGAGTAAAGCTGGAAGGAGTAGCGCAGGCAATTGTCTCCTGGTATGAATCTGTGGATGGCGATCGCTCTCCCTATATTGGCCCCAGCACGCGACGGGCGGTACAGGCTATCCGGCGGGGCGATCCCCTTACTCAAACAGGCCTCAGAGGAGACACCAATGGGGGCGCTATGCGTGTCTGTCCGGTAGGGCTGATTCATCCCGGCGATGTCCATGCTGCGGCGCGAGACGCTGCTTTCTCCTGCATTCCCACGCACAATACCCAGGTAGCTGCTTCTGGTGCAGCAGCCGTTGCTGGTGCCATTGCACAAGCTCTGCTCCCAGCCTCTACGTTGCAAGAGCTTATCGAAGCTGGGATGCAAGCGGCATGTGAAGCGCTGCAATGGGCTGCTCCCTGGATGGGAGCCTCTGTGCCGCGGCGGATTGAGCTTGCCGTTACACTGGCACGGGCGGATAAGCCAGACCGTGAGCGGCTCCAGGATCTCTATGACCTCATTGGCACGACGCTGGCAACCAGTGAATCAGTGCCTGCAGCGTTTGGAGTATTGGTCATGGGTGAAGGAGATTTGCTGCGTACGGCTACCTATGCCGCCAACCTATCCGGTGATGCTGATACGATAGGCGCCATGGCTTGTGCTATCGTTGGGGCGTGGCGTGGAGTGGATTCCTTTCCACCAGAAGTTATTGCTACGCTCAAGCATGTGAACCCAGAGCTGGACTTTGAGGGTGTGGCTTTGGGCTTGTATCGATTGGCGGAAGGAGCTGCGCTTCCTAAGCCATGATGGACATGGTCTGAGAGAATAGTTCCCGTCTGTTCTCGCCTCGTTAAGAGGCGAAATCCATCTTGTCAGAAAGGCAAGAATCATTGACGATGGCAGGACAGAGAAAGCACGGCAAGCAGCCTTTTCACGTGGTTTCCTTGGGAGATACGGTGGTGGATTTGGTGTTCGAGATCGAGCGGCTCCCTATCCTGGCTGAAACAGTGCAGGTTGCGCAAGGGCCCACGTTGGAGCCCGGAGGAGCAGGTAATTTTCTTATTGCTGGCGCTCGCCTGGGTTTGGTCATGCATTGTCATGGTGCAATGGGTGATGATGTTTATGGCCACGCGGCAGCCGAGATTTTGGCTCAGGAAGGTGTGGATGTTTCTGGCGTAGTACATGCCCCTGGTTCGACTTCCACTCTAGTGCTCGTGTTAGTAGACCAGGCTGGGCAACATGCCTTTCTAGGGCGCTATGGCACGGGTGGCAAGGTACCTTTCTCTGATCTATGGCGCATGCAGATTCAGGCCGCCGATGCCTTTTTCCTCAACGCGTATACCCTCTTTGAAACACAAATCTGCGAAGCCATTCCCATGGCACTCCAGACTGCGCGCGAGGCCCGAGTGCCTATTTTCATGGACATTGGCCCCGATATGTCTCCAGTACCTATGGAAACGCGGCGCAATGTCTGTGCGCAGTGTACGGTAGTTTTAGGTACGGAAAAAGAAGTGCGGGTTACAACAGGGTTGGAGGAAGTAGAGGCAGGGGTGAACGTCCTCTTTGCATGGGGTGTGCCTGTTGTTGTGGTCAAGCGCGGAGCGCAAGGCTGCCGAGTATACACGAGAGACGAACTGATTGAGTTGCCCGCCTTTCCTGTAACTTTGCGTGACAGTACCGCTGCAGGCGATACCTTTGATGTGGCTTTCATCTATGGCTACTTGCATGGTTATTCGCTGCGCGATAGTGCACTGTTTGCCAATGCAGTGGCAGGAGCCAAAGTGCAAAAGGTTGGCAGTGGTCGCCAGGTGCCAACAGCCCAAGAAGTAGTAGATCTGCTGCGTAGGTACCGCGTGGATTTGCCGTTTCCTCCGGCAGAGAAAGGAGAAAGCGATGCGCATACGCCCTGATGTGCAGCAAGCAATCAAGGAGGGCAAGGCGGTAGTTGCTCTAGAGTCCACCTTGATCAGCCATGGCTTGCCCTATCCAGAGAACGTGAACGTTGCGCGAGCGATGGAAGAAGCTGTGCGCAGCGAGGGCGCGCTCCCTGCTACGATCGCCGTTCTAGGCGGCGAACCTGTTATCGGCCTGGATGAGGCGCAAATCGAATATCTGGCACGCACCCAAGGAGTGCGCAAGTGCAGCCGACGCGACCTGCCTATTGTTATGGCAATGAAAGGCGATGGTGCCACGACAGTATGTGCAACCATGGCTTTAGCCTATCGTGCGGGTATTCGTGTCTTTGCTACCGGAGGCATTGGTGGCGTCCATCGTGGGCACCCCTTCGACGTCTCAGCCGACCTGGAAGAATTGGCACGCACACCCATGATTGTGGTGTGCTCTGGGGCGAAAGCCTTGCTCGATTTGGAGGCTACTCGCGAACGCCTGGAGACGTTAGGAGTGCCCGTCCTTGGTTATGAAACGGAGCAATTTCCTGCCTTTTATTCCCGAGAGAGTGGGTTAGCGGTAGATTTCCGCGTAGAAGGGCCAGAGCAGGTGGTCGCCATTGCTCGTGCGCGGGACCGCTTGGGTTTGTCGGCGGCCTTGCTGGTGGTGGTCCCGGTACCCGCAGTGGATGAATTGCCACGCGAGGAGGCAGAATCTGCCATTGCCCAGGCAGTCCGCCTGGCAGATAAGCAGGGCATCCGTGGTGAAGCGGTCACACCATTTCTCCTCGCGCGC